>JAFEBR010000512.1 GCA_018242565.1 Planctomycetota bacterium
CAGCGGGGATTCCGCCCAAACTGCCCGCAGAGGGGCTGACGTGGATTTTTGGGTCGGGCAGTTCCCGTGGTCGGACGAATTCTGAACACCCCACACCGATCTGGCAACTGTACCGATTGCCTGCGGACCGGCCCCGGGGCTGTTCCCTCCGGCAGGTTGCGCCTGCCGATGCACCTCGGCGGTCCGCACGCTGGTAGGCCAGGCTCCCCCATGCCCACGGGACGCGAGGCTGCCGCGTTCGAAATTCTCCTCAAGTCGGGCAAGCTCAAATCCGGAATGGTGCTTTCGAGACGGCAGGGCAGGGAGGGGGCACGCACCAGCGCGGTCCGCCCAGCTTACTTGGACAGCCCTTGCGCCGCAGCGTCTCACAATTCGGCAATTTGACGACGCTGGTCCCAGAAATTTTGCGCGGTAACGCCGACGCCGGGCGCGACCGCCCCCACTGGAGCGCCGCGGAACTTCAGCCGACAGGGAGGGGCGGGGCCCTGGCCCTCGCGCCGGCCGGCTGGCCCCGGTGGGCTATTTCCCGTCGTTCAGGTCGTCGTAGTGGGTTTCGATTTCGACTTCCAGACGCCGCTCTTTCGCTTTCTCGCGCACGAGGACGAGCCGTTGTTCGGCGTCGGTCTCCAGAAACCAGCCCGGCCGGCCGACGGCTTCCAGCCGGAACCGCACGTGGCGCTCGACCCGATACTGATATTCCCCCGCCGACTTTTTGAGTTTCTCTTCGGCTTCGACGACGCGCCAGTTCGAATTCGGACCCGGTTTGGCGGTCAGCCGCACGCGCGGGACGTCTCCCTGAAGGTCGTAACTCAAATAGTTCCCGTCCCAATCACTGGGCCGGAGTTGGGATTTGCGGGGGGCACGTTCAAAGTCGATGCTTTTGCCCCGCACGCGTACCACGACCGGATCTCGAATCGTCAGAGGATAAGGCTCTCGCTGATACGCGTCCCGTTTGCCGGAAAAGGGGAGGATCGGAGCGGGCAATACGTCGGTCCCCTCGGGGTCTTCGGCGTCTTTGATTTCCCAGAGCAGGCTGGGTAGCTCGATCAGTTCGCCGTCTTGCGAGACCTTGCCCGAGAAGCCGGTCCATTTCTCGCGCATGATGCGGATGGACCAGTTGGCTTGCTCGGCCTGCACGTCGCGCCCGAGGCCCATCACGCAAGTCGCCGCCAACACCAGGGACGTTGTTCGCCACATGCCTGCACTCTCCTGGAACCGGGGTCTGACACCACGACGTCTACGCACGGCGTGTCTACATCTTGCTCTTGTATATCTGACCCCGAAAGACAACGAATGCACTGGTCGCTGCACGACCCGAATCAAAGTAGCCATCTCGCTCCGTCGAGATGCGTTCTGAACCGTCGCCGAAAAACCTCCCCCTGACAGGCACGAAGCAAAGCATCGAACCCCCAACCAGTTTGATCAAACGCACCATCCATTCGCATCGCAGTTCGCAAAACATGACGCGAGACGAAACTGACTCGATTGCGCACGGGTTTGCCCGGAAGGGCCGAATCAATGTAGCCATCTCGCTCCGTCGAGATGGGGTAAGGATCGTTGCCGGCAGTACTCACTCAGCCAGGCACCGAGCAAAGAATCGGATCCCCCTCCGCCTTTTGTGATCGAGCCTACCAGCCGTTTGAACCGCTGGGCGCGCTCGACTGACCTGTGCGATTACCGGCGCTGCAGTGTCTTTCCCCGTTGTCCTCCAGCCCGGTAGAATCATCCACTCGGGCTGCAGTCCTCCTGGAATACTTCAAGTCTCGTCCCGTGAGTGTTGATGATGCCTGTGACACGCCGAGCGTTTTTAGGTTCCGCGGCGGCGGCAGTGGCTGCCGCGAGCGTGGTGGCCCAGGCGGCCGACGAACCCACCCCGATCCGCATCGGCATGATCGGGCTCGACACGTCACATGCCCCGGCCTTTGCCAAGTTGTTCAACGCCGCTGCCGGGGCACGGCCCGAGTTGCAGAACCTGCGCCTGACGGCCGCCTTTCCGGCGGGGAACCCGGCATTTCCCTTAAGCCGAGACCGCCTGGCGGGTTTTACGCGCGAGGTCCGCGATCTGGGTGTGGAAATCGTTCCGTCGCTCGAGGCGCTGTTCCCGCTGGTCGATGTTGTGCTGCTGGAAAGCGTGGATGGCACCCAGCATTGGGAACAGGCCCAGGCGGTGTTTGCCGCGGGCAAGCCGGTTTTCATCGATAAGCCGCTGGCCGCCTCACTCGCCGATGTGCTGAAGATCGCCGACCTGGGGCAGCAGCATGCCGTCCCCTGGTTCACGGCGTCGTCCAGTCGCTTCACGGCGGGATATCCGGAACTGAGGCACAACGACCGGGTGGGAGAGATTCTGGGCTGCGATACCTACAGCCTGTCGCGCGCGGCGATCGGGCATCCGGATTTGTTTTGGTACGGTGTGCATGGCGTGGACCTGCTCTATTCGCTGCTGGGAACGGGTTGTCAGAGTGTCACCGCGGTGCAAACACAATTCTCGGAACAGGTGAGTGGCACCTGGAGCAACGGACGAGTCGGCACGTATCGCGCGATTCGGGAACACACGGGGAAAACCGGGCTGGGGGCCACGGTGTTTGGCACGGCAGGCATCGTGCATGTCAATAATTACTACGATTACGTGCCCCTGGTGCTGGCGATTGCGAAGTTCTTCCGCACCCGTGAAGCCCCGATTCCGGTGGAGGAAATGGTCGAGGTGTTTGCTTACCTGGCCGCCGCGGAAGAGAGCAAGCGCCGCCGTGGTGTGCCCGTGAAGCTGGCGGAAGTGATCGCCACGGCCCGGACGTAGCCCGCGGTTGAAAACTGAGAGTGGGCAACTTCGCTGCCTGCGGAACCGAGCCGGCGTATCACGCGCGAGCGCGAGCCGTCGGGTTGATCCCGGCGGTTGCGGCGTCGTGTGCGGAGGGGGCATTGCTGCCGGGACACGCGCTTTCGAATATGCGGCGATTTTGGGGAAGTCGCAGCACAGAGCATACGCGGTTGGCGTGCCGCGCTGATCGGCATCCGCTCGAAAGCGAGAGCTGACAACGCTATGGACACGACTCCGCGCACGCGTGCCACCTGTCCGCAGGGGTGAAAAGCGAGGATCTGCTCCACAGCACGTCGGGTCGGCAGCCCTCGCCAACACTCCTTCCCGTTCTCCCCGCCAAGACGACGACAGCTGCGTGGGCGGCTCCAATTCAATGGGCTGGCACTGCGACCGGAAAGTGCGATAATCAGATTGCAGACTGCGGACGGTTGGCTACGAGAAATTTGAAAGAAGGAAACTGATCTTGGTGATTTCAGCCCCGATGCCCTGTACGTCCGCTGCCGGACACGTGGGGCGACGAGTTTGGCAACGTATCCCAATTTCGTTGCGAGTTTTCTCAGCGATAATGACCGTGCTCCTCATCGCCAGTTCATTGCTGTATTTGCGCATTTCTCGCTCGATCTCAGCAATACGCGAGATTGAACGTCTAGGAGGACTCGTTCAGCTACAAACGAGAAGTCCAAAGTGGTTAGACACGTACTTAGGCGATGAATGGATCTGGGCTTTTCGCAAACCATTGCGAATCGAACTTCACGGACCGAAAATCGATGATGCGACGTTACAGACCGTCTCTGACCTGAATACTGTAAAATCAATTGTGATATATGATACTCGCATAACCGATGCTGGCCTGAAGAGCCTAGCACAGATGCCGAACCTCGAAACCCTGTTGATCCAGAAATCCCGGATCACCGACGCGGGATTAAAACATCTGACACATCTGCCCGCGCTCAAAGATCTTTGGCTAATTGACACCGAAGTTACGGACGACGGATTCGCCGAACTACAGCGTGCGATGCCTTGGCTTTGGCCAATAGACGGCGAGCAATACGCGCCGGTCGGTCGAGACCGCACTCGGCCTGGTTTAGAATGATTTGCACTGGCAGTGCAATAGTATCGCTCGCTTGCTGGTTCAGCGTGTTTTGCAGGCGTCGCCACTAGTCTGCACTTTCTGACAAAGTTGTGACTAGGTCACGAGCGCCAGCAGGCGTTCGACGTAGGCCCGGATTTTTCGTGAGCCACGGCCGTGGAGCGGAAGTTTCGAAAAATCCTCCGCGAAACAGGCTCGTTCCAGGGCTTTGCAGCGGTCGGCATGTGAAGGCCGGCGCGTCGGATCGTCCCACGGCGATTGGGAACGGTCACAAAGTTTGTGCTGCGGAAGATCCCACGCCCACAATTCCACAAGGGTGTGGAGCCACAACAGTGCATTGAACGCCCCCAGGTTCGCCCAGACGTTGCGCAACTGTTGCTGGCCGGCGCCATGCACTTCTTTCACGTCGTGATAATCCTGTTCAATGGCAGCGCGGTCTGCCACCATCTCCAGAATCTCGCGGACACTGGCCTGCGGGTTCGTACAGCACCACGCGAACCAGCCATGATCTTCGCGGACCAGCACCACGCGCACTGGGCCGCCAACAGGTGGGTAGGTCGCCAGAAACGTCTTGTAGGTCTTGGCACGAAACTGGCCGTACATTTCAAACTCCCCCGTCTGCCAGCCACCCCGCGCACCGGCACGCTTGGCGAGACTGAATCGCTGGGTTCCGTATTTGCGTGGTCGGCCGCGCCCCTGGGACCGAGGGAGTTCCGGGAGCGAGAACAGGGCGGCGTCCTTGCGCAAGCGTGTGACCACCACAGCACCAACCGCGGTGGCACGGTGCAGGAACGGACGTTTCGCATACCCGCCATCCACGACGACCCACATCGGCACGTTCAGCCAGCGCAAGCACCGAACGGCCCATTCCACAAGTTTTGCTGCCAGTTCGAGTTTGGTCTGGAACTTCCAGCTGTACAGAGCCGACCAGAGCCAGGTGTCCTTAGCACGCACGTACAGGCGGCAATCGCCGTCTGACCGTTCGCCTGCGCCAGGACACCCAGAATGGCAATCACGACGACACTCACCAGCGGATGTTTACGGTTGATCTCCGATCGCGGATCTTTGAGCTCTTCAAAATGACACAACACCTCATCCATGGTAACTCGCGTCCGCGACATCGCCTCTCCACCGTGACTGCTGGTGCATCGAATCCACGAAAAGTGTTGTCGCGAAAATCAATCGCGGGTGATATTGTCCATTCTGTGCAAACACTCCACGATGCGAGCTGGCCCTGAATTACCCCGGCCCCTTCCAATTGCATTCAACACTAAAACTGGATGTGTCAGATGAAAAGTTTGCCCTCGCGTATGGTTCGGCGCAACGGCAGCAATCCCACGTGACTGTGCCAGAATTGGTAGTCGAGGCATCGAATCCTTCCCACCATTTAGGGGCGGGGCCGTCTGCCGAAATTGAAGGGCCCATTTCGACCGCCAAATCACCGCACGGCCTGTTGCCTGCAATCCATTCCCTTTCTCTAATTGTCTTTTGCACTTCTCTGTATTCCTTTTCGAATCCCCGGATCTCCGCTGTTGTAACTTCCAACCCCCAACCAACGCATGGTAGTTTTGGCTTC
>JAFEBR010000513.1 GCA_018242565.1 Planctomycetota bacterium
CGTGACCGAAGCAAGTGCCGGTAACAAACAGATTTCCCTCTACGGCCCTCCGTCGGGAAGTCCGGCCGGTGGAAAAGTCATTATTAAAGGTGGCGTGTCTGTCACGGATACCGGTAATGGCGTCTCGGGTTTTCGCATCGATGACGGTGTGACGATCACCGGAAATGTCAGTTACGACAACTCGAAAAACACGGTCGGCGGTAACACGGTTCAGATCTACTCGAACTCAAACGCCTACGGCGTGACTTCGATCGGTGGCGCCCTGTCGCTCTCGCTCAGTCAGTCGCCGTACCAGATCAACAACGTGACCATCCAAGGGGTGGGTTCGGCGCTGGCGGTCACTGGTGCTGTCAATATCGTGGGGGCTGCCGCAACCGATCGGATTTCACTGGCCAACGCCTGGTTCAAAGGGGCCGTGACTGTGAATACGGGCAGCAGTCCGAGCATGGCGGCTGATGTGATTACAATCGATGGCTCGCGCTTCGACAGTGCCACGGCCGTTACGATGACAGGGCCCTATGCCCAGTTGGCTTTGGGGACGAACGCGGCGTTCGCCGCGACCTATTTCACCAGCACGTTTGCCGCATCACTGACTGGTGCCAGCGGGTTGGTGCTGATCTCCAACGCCTCTGCGACGTCCGCGGCAGAAGTGGTGTTCTACTCGACCGCAGCGTTTACCGGGGGAACCCCGGCGGCGACGATGGTTATTCAGGGCAAGTACTTCGCCTATTCTGGGAAGTTCACGAAGTCCAAGTTCGCTTAAGGATGACCCGCGATCATGTCACACATCGCCACGGTCGGTTCGACCGTGGCGATTCGTTTTTGCGAGCCTGTCCAAACGCGTGGAGGTCTGTCCCACGGGCGGTCCCGGTGAACTCAGCGGATGGACTGCAACCGGGCCGGTTGCTTCAACGTCCCTTCATCCACGATCTGGCCTTCCTGCGACTGATTGAAACGCCACAGGCCCAGCGTCTGATCGTCCACCGACAAGGGGGACTTCGGAACGGTGGTGAAGTCGCGAACGCCGCGCGAAATGCGAACCTCGTCGATCATTCCGGCACACCCGAGTTCGCGGGTCGCCAGGCTGCCAATCGCCAGATTTCCGGCCTGTGGCGGATTGCCTCGGGATTCCAGGGCCACTTCTGCAACCTGTTTGCCGTCCACGAACAACCTCGCTTTTTTCGCTTCATAGACGAAGCCCAGGTGATGCCATTGCCCGTCGGTGACGACCACGTCGGAACGGACGTGATCGGGAGTCATGCCGGGGAGATAAACAGTCAATTGACCGGACCCGGCGAAGGTGAACAGTTCCCAGTGCGCGCCGGACGTTTTGGGCTCGCTGGCGACGAGGATATTGAACGGATTGGGATCGAACACGCGGGCCCAGCACTCCACGGACAGGGGGGGCTCGCGGTACTCCCGACGACCGGCGATTTCGGCACGTGCGACCCGGGCATCCAGGGCCGTTCCGAAACGCCCCTCGGTCAACGCCCCGGCCGGTGCCGGACCAGGGACGACGGCCGCCGCCGGCCTGGCTTGTTCGCCGGCCTTGGGAACTGGTGTGCGATATTGCGGTTTGGCTGCCGGTTTCTCGCCTGTTAGCTGGGGCAGCAGCCAATCGAGTCCATCGAGATTGTCGCTCAGTCGTTCTTCCGCGTCATCATTCGTGTGCCCCAGAATTCCGATGGGCCCGCGATAGGCACTGTCGCGGATGGTTCGCAACACCCAGAGATCGAGCGGACCGGTCCCCAGGGGCATGATTTTTCGGCCATCTTCGTCACCTCGCACAACCATGCCATTCAAATTGAGGACATACAGGTATGGAGTCATCTGATCGAGCAACTCGGGGAAGCGGTCGAGATGCGCGTGGCCATGGTGCAGGTTGTAGACGATCCCCGCGTTGGAAACGTTCAGTTCTTTCAGAATCAGAATCTGGTTTTCAGGTTCTCCGAACCAGCCGCCGTGGTTGTATAGACCGACCGTGCAGCCTTGTGCGGCGGCAGCTTCGCAAATCGGTCGCAGTCGGTTGGCTTCGGCGATGACCCGCTGACGTCGCTCTTCGGGAGTGCGGGTCGGTTCGCCCCCGCCCGTGACCCACAACTGCGTCTTCACGCCGTGTTTTTTCAGCACTTCGAGTAGTTTTTTTCCATTGGCATCGAGTCCCGGAAACCAGACCGATGTCAGTTCAATGCCACGTCGTTTCAGTTCCAGGACTTCGGTTTCGAATGTGGGAACATGCTCATCCCTCCAGTCGTAGGCATAATGTCGGAAGCCGAGTCGCTCAAGCATCGCGACGCGTTCGACCGGTCCTCGTTTTTTGGCATCGAATGGAACGATGCACCAGGCCACGAGATTTTGGCGGTTGTAGAGTTTCGCGGTCGCTGCCGCGGTGGCCTGGGGATCCTCGGCCCGGATCGGAGTCCTGTCCGACAGGCAGGTCGTGATGATCGCGAGACAGGCCACGGACAAAGGCAGAAACCGCCAATTACGGGTAGTCAACACCGACATGAAATTGTACTCCAGTTCTTGGTCGTGCCGCGGGCACTCTCCGGCCGCGGCGCAGGACATCCTGCCGACAGACAGTGTCCGTGAAACATGTCGCGAACGAACTTCTTCCGGCCGGCACTGCAGGCCGCTGTGGGCTTTCTCTATCGCCCTCGCGGCGGCCTCACGTGAAATCGCCGTCATCCGTGGGCTGCGTGCCGCTGCGAAACGGCTCGTCTGTTGCCGAAACTCAAATGCTCCTGTAGGTTAGCCCCATGGTTCAACGCCTGCAACGATTGCTCAAGGACTGCCAATGACTGCTGCGGATGCGCTGGGGGCGAAGGGCCCGACGTCAGTGTCGGATCCCACCGGTTTTCGTGAAATCAGAGTGCCTTTGCCCGATGTGACCTTGCGGGTGGCCTATGGGCCGGCCCATGGCGATCCGCTGTTGTTAATTCACGGCGTGGGGCGGGCGTGGCGCGATGGGGTCCCGTTGCTGCCGGCGTTGATGCCCCGTTGGAGTGTGGTGGCCCCCGATCTTCGCGGGCACGGGGCTTCGGCACACACCCCGGGGCGCTACCTCATTCGCGATTATCTGGGAGACATGATCGCCCTGCTGGAACAGTGTGGCCGGCCCACGGTGATCTACGGCCACTCGCTCGGAGCCCTGCTGGGGGGCCTGCTGGCGGCGCAGCGTCCCGACCTGGTCCGCGCGCTGATCGCCGAAGATCCCCCGTCGCCGGCCTTTCTCGAAAAACTGTCGGAAACCGCCTACTCCCGCATTTTTCGAGCCATGCAGAGCCTGGCCGGAACCAGCCGCGATGTCGGCGCGCTGGCGCGGCAACTGGCCGCCACCGTGATTCGCGAAGAGGGGGGGCGGGTCGTGCGCTTCGGTGACATTCGCGATGGGACGGCGATCCGGTTCAGTGCCCGCTGGTTGTGTGACCTCGATCCGGGAGTCTACACGCCGATCCTGGAACAACATTGGCGCGATGGTCTCGACTTTCCTGAAGTCTGGTCACGCGTTGTTTGTCCGACGTTGCTGCTGGCCGGTGATGAAACGGTGGGGGGCATGCTGCCGACGGCTGATGCCCGGGACATCATGAATCGGCTGCCCGATGGGACCCTGGTCGAATTTCCCCGTGTCGGTCACCAGATCCACTGGATGGCCGGTGAGGCCACTACCCGTGTCGTTCTCGGATTTCTCGAATCGCTGTAAAGCGGACTTCTTTTCTGCTCGCGGAAGACTGCTATGAAAACTGCTGCCGGCTGGTGTGTGATTACGAATGGTCAATTGATCGACGGAACCGGTGCGCCTCCGGTTCCGAACGCGGCCGTTGTCGTGCATGACGGACGCATTACCTACGCCGGACCGGCTGTCGGTGCGCCGGTGGTCCCTCCCGACGCGCAGCGGATTGACGCCCGTGGCGGCACCATCATGCCGGGGCTGGTCGAAGCCCATTTTCATCCGACCTATTTCAATGTCGCCGCGTTGGAAGACCTCGACATCAAGTATCCTGTGGAATACGTGACTCTGCTGGCAGCCGCCAACGCCAAGCTGGCACTGGAATGTGGTTACACCGCGGCCCGCAGCGGCGGGAGTCTGTTTAATATCGATGTCTGGCTGAAGAAAGCGATCCATAACGACATTTGTCCCGGCCCCCGGCTGGCAGCCAGTGGGCGCGAAATCTGCGGAGTCGGGGGGCTGATGGACTGGAATCCCGACTACCGCAAAATCGGGATGGAAGGGCTCGTGCTGTTGATCAACGGACCGGATGAAGCCCGGGCGGCAGTCCGCAAGCTGGTCAAGGACGGTGTGGAATGGGTCAAAACCTATCCGACCGGCGATGCCGCTGCGCCTGACAGCAACGATCACCATACGCTGTGCATGACGTTTGACGAAATGCACGCGGTGGTCGCGACCGCCCACAATCATGGTCTCAAAGTGACCGGCCACTGTCGTGCCACCCAGGGGATCAAGAACGCGCTGAAGGCGGGTTACGATGCTCTCGAACATGCCACGTTCATTGATGACGAAGGACTGGAACTGCTGCTGGCCCGCGATGTGCCGTCGGTACCCGCGTTGTACTTTGAACTGGCCAGTATTGAACGCGGGCCCGAATTCGGCCTCTCGCAACGCGTGATCGACGGTCATCGCGAAACGCTCGAAGGGGGGGCCGAAAGCTGCCGACGGATTCTCAAGGCGGGGGGCC
>JAFEBR010000514.1 GCA_018242565.1 Planctomycetota bacterium
CCCTTCCTGCTCGTAGCGGACCGCCACCGCGACGGGGTCGCCTGCATCCCGCAGATTGAGAAAATTCGTCCCTTTGACAACCCGACCGCCATGAACATCAAGACAGGGGATAATACGCTTCGCGAGCATCGCAACCGAACTTTCAAAGACCTGAGAGCCACGCCGGAAACTGTCGCCTGAATGGCAACAGACACCAAACCACTCTAGTTCTGGCGGCAAGTCCGCGTCAACCAGCCCGTTTTCGCCTTCCGAGACACGACACGCCCCCACCCGGAAGAACTTCCGACGACTCAAACATACGTCAGCCGCGTCCGTGCAAATGGCAAAAAACACGAAATCTGGTCCAAACGGCAGACAATCAGGCAGACGCCCTGCCTGGCCGGGGGAATCCTGCCAATCAACACCTCATCCCCGGTAGCCCCCCGGGCCGGTGCGGAAGTCCGGAGGGATAAATCTCGGCGACTCGATGGTTTGTACCGGTTACATAACGAAAGCACCCCACACGCCAATCTGCGTGCGGGGTGCTTTCTGTCACAGGTGCCGACTCTCGGTTGTTAGATTCCGGGAATATCCAGCTTCTCGTCCATCGCGATTTTGCGGAGCTTGTTGATGGCTCGCGTTTCCAACTGCCGGATGCGTTCTTTGGTCACTCCAAACCGCCCGCCCAATTGTTCCAGCGTTTGCGGTTCGGTGTCGGGATTCAGACCGAAACGGTACATAATGATGTTCCGTTCCCGTTCGTCGAGCCGGTTCAGAATCTTGACAATCACTTCATGCTGGTTGTGGTTTGTCATCTCCTGCTCGAACTGGTCGGAACGCTGATCCGCCGAGGCCATGAAGTACTCGTCGCTGCCCGTGCGGTAACGATCAAGTTGAGTCGTTTCCGCCGGAATCGAACGGGCGTAGTTCTTCATGATCGCCCAACTGGCATAGGTCGAGAACTTGAACCCGCGGCTGAAATCGAACTTTTCGATCGCCCGGATCAGCGAGATGTTTCCATCGCTGACCATTTCGAAGAAGTTGCCGGTCGGCTTGACGTGCTTCTTCGCGATCGACACCACCAGCCGCAGATTACTCCGGATCAAAACGTTTTTGACATCCAGAGATTCATCCAGGCATTTTTCGATTTCGTCCATGACCCGCGATTTCGCACGAGTGACATCAAGTTGATTGCGTAACCGTGCCGCCTTGAACTTCAAGTAGTTCATTTTGCGGAAGTAGTAGGCTTCCTGTTCTCGGGTCAGCAGCGGAATCGCATACAACTGCGCCAGATACGGGGGCAAGCCCGGAGGCGCCTTGAGCGAAGACTGTTTCTCGTTTCGTACCGGTTCAGGGCCGAGAATGACACTGTCGGCATTCGGGGCCTCGAAGGATTCGTGGTACATGAACTCGATCGGCTGATCGAGCAGCAGCTTGGCGCGGACTTCGCCGACGATTCGATAGATGCTCGCTTTCGTTCGGCAATAACGGCGGGCGAGGCGTTCGACCGACACACCTTTCCGGAAGCCGCGATGAATCTCTTTCTTGACGTCGTCAGTCAACTGCTGCGGCGCATCGGGGAAGATGGCCGACTGCGGATGCTGCGCGTCGTAGTTCTTCAATGTGTAGCGAATCGTTTCGACCGCCCGACCGGTGCGGCGGGCGATCCGCCGGCTGATTTCCGCGGGGCAGGCCCCCGCACGTGCCAGGCGGCGGGCGCGTTCAATGATCTCGTTCCGTTCTTCGTCGGACATCTGCGAGAACTGCGTCCCACGTTCGACGTCTCCCGCATGGCGGGCGACGAAACGATCCACCGATGACTGCAGAAAACCAATCCGCTTGCGATTGCCGAACATGAATCGGCGACTCACCAGACCCCGGTTACGCCAGCGGTCAACCGTTTTCGTCGAGACCTTGAACTTCCGGCTCACATCTTCAACCGTCAGCACCTGTTCCTGCGAATTTTCGGCGCGAATATCGGCGCTGTCCGAAAGATCTTCGATGAACAGACGCAGATCGTGCGCAGCCTCTTCGCCCGACAGCACGAGATCCGGATACAATTCCGGTCGGTAGTCGGTAATTCGATAGCAGAGATCCTGGTAGCGGTACTCGCGAGCGTGGTCGATCTCTTCGAGCAGCTTCTCGGCTTTGTCGATCTGGGCCAGGCGTGCGTCACGCGGGGCGTAACGAACCTGCTGATCTTTCAACTGTCGAATTGCTGGATTTTTGTAGTGTGCCATGATCCTTAACGGCGATGACTTGGCCGCTCCTCGGGGTTAAGTTCAGATAACCTGTAGGAATGCAAACCCTGTTCCAACATTTGAATTTTGCCAGGTGACGCGTTCATTCCGTTAACTGTCCAAGGCTTTTCGAGCCTCACCCAGGCTGCACGAAGCCAAGGAATAAAAAGACATAACCCATTCATTTTCAATAATTTACGATACTGACATCAGATCTCAAACCTGCTCAATTTTGAGAAAAATGAAACCTTTGAAATTCCCACTCAAGAGTAAGACGCAGCTAACTGCCAAAAGTTCGCATACGAATGATTTTGGTCCAAGTTGTGATACTGACTGTGGCTAAATCGAACACACTGGGTGATGTTCGGCCTTTTCCGATCGCTTTGCCTGCGTCATTTCAGAACACTCGCACCTGAGTGAAATTGCCCCGCCGACGGAAATCGACAGCCTGACCTGAATCACAAACCGAAAGCAATTCACCACTTACGCAACGGCCGCAGTTCCTTTCGCCTCTGGAACTGCCAACCTGGGAATCAGACTCTCGATTGAACAGTCAGAATGACCGTCGGCGTTTAGCAAATTTGACACAGACGTTTTGACAAGGGTTGGAAGTGCGTTTTCCCCCTCGGTAGCAAATCGCACTTGGAATCCAGTCGCTCCACTCGTGAAGATTCAGTGACCGACCTGAATCACACATCCAGTGAAGTCAAAATCCGTGACATGGCCCGCCAGAATCGTGACGGGGCAGGCACTGAACGTCGTGCCATGCGGTTCAGAAATCGGCTTCGCGAAAGGGCCCAAAACGTCGAATCGAGGTTAACTGCAGATTTCCCGGATCGGTCGCCCCTCAAAGACATTGGGGCGCAGGCGGTCATCAACCGTCGGATCAACGCCGAGAAGCCGATACAACGTGGCCGCGAAATCGGCGGGAGAGATCGGATTGTCCGCAGGGTAGGCCCCGCGGGCATCGCTGGCTCCGATCACGGTCCCTCCCGGGATACCGACCCCGGCCATCACGGCTGAGAAGCAATAGGGCCAGTGGTCGCGTCCTCCCAACTTGCTGATGTGCGGGGTGCGGCCGAATTCCCCCGTGGCACACACCAGAGTCGATTCCAGGAGTCCCCGGTCTTGCAGATCCGACAACAAGGCCGACAACCCCTGGTCGAACCGCGGACACAACTGCTGCTCCATGCGAACCAGACCCGCCAGGTCGTCGCCATGGACGTCCCAACCGACGGCGAATCCATCTTCGCGGTTGTACCAGACAATTTGGACGAATCGAGTCCCGGCTTCCACCAGTCGCCGAGCCAGCAGACAAGACTGTCCGAAACAATTCGCACCGTACCGGTCCCGTAACGCGTCTGGCTCCCGCCCGAGGTCAAAGGCATCACGGACACGCGAAGAGGTCAGCATCTCCAGCGCCCGGCGATGGACAGCCTGCTGGGCCTGCAGGGGCGCATGGTCTGCCATCTGTTGCCGCAGTGCATCGAAGCGCGCGAGCAATTCTTCACGATCCCCCAGGCGATGCGCATTGACTTCGTGCGCCAATGTGAATTGATCCACAGCCTGCTGTACGGCCAATGGTGAGGCCAACTCCAGGGGCTCGGCGCTGGGACCGAGCGAGCCACTTCCCACCTGCAGACGCGGGCCGACATAAACGTACGGTGGCATGGGTGTCGGGCGACCACGACTGAGATAAGTCACGGCAGAACCATGAGCCACCCGCTGTGTGAGATGCCCCGTCATCATCGGCCAAGGCTGATGCAGCGTGTTGGTGTGATGCAGTGATCGAATAACCGCTAACTGCCCGGCCTGCCGCGACAGTTCCGGCAGCATTTCACCGAAGGCCACACCGGGAATCGCTGTCGGAATCGCTCCCCACGGACCGCGGACATTTAATGGAGCCGAGGGCTTCGGATCAAACGTCTCGAACTGACTCGGCCCGCCAGCCAGATAAATGAAAATACATGACCGCGCTGGCTGATCAACAGGCGACCGATCCTCCGCTTGCAGGAGATCAGGCAACGACAGCCCCGCCAACCCGGCAGTCCCCAAGCGGAGAAAATCTCGCCGGACGAGTCCCCGCTGCGGCGTACGAATTGGGGTTTGGAGGTGGATCACAACAACGATTCTTCCGTCAAAACACGGCCAGGTCGTAAACCGACCGACCTCTCAAGCGTCACGAACCATTCTCGTATCAGCGCCTGATTTTACTGGGCAAAGTCAGGTCCTGCGAACGTTCAAGCGAGGCCCGGCAGGAATTCTCGGGGAATCTCTCGGCCTGCGGGCTTTTCGCATTTTCACTGAAAGACGATATAATCCGGCCGATTCAGCGACGCCGACTCTCGGCTGTTGATCCACCGCACCCATCCCCGCTTCACCGATCCAGCTCACATGACGCCTCTGCAAATCCGCAATCCACGTACCGGCGCCCTGGCCCGTATCTATCCCGAGGCCGGGTTTAACCTGTTTCAACTGCAGATCCCGGTGGGGCAGCAGACCGTCGAGGTTCTGGATGCATTCCCCGAATTCGCTGAATCGGGTCAAAACCCTACCCGCAGCGGCATACCCCTGCTGTTTCCGTTTCCGAACCGAATTCGAGGCGGCCGCTTCATGTGGGCCGGAAAGGAATACGTGCTCGACAGCCTGCGTCAGGATCAACAGGGAAATGCGATTCACGGCCATGTGTTCGATCGTCCGTGGCGCGTCATCGAACATGTCGAACACGCCATCGTCGGACAATTTCAACTCAGCATCGACGACCCCGCCCGACGCCACACCTGGCCGGCTGATTTTCAGATCGAAGTGGGATATCACCTGCTGGATGAAGGACTGCATTGCGACATCCGCGTGACGAACCCCGATCAGGTGACGCTGCCATTCGGTTTTGGAACGCATTCGTATTTTCGAGTCCCCCTGGCACCGACCAGCCAGGCCGGAGATTGTCTGATCCAGGCTCCGGCAGCGACTGAATGGGAACTGGTGAACTGCCTGCCGACCGGAAAACGCATTCCGGTGGCGGGCCAGAAGGACCTGCGCGAAGGGCAGGAACTGGCTGGCCTGAAACTCGACGACGCGTTCACAGACCTGACTGTGACCGACGGACGGATCGAAACGATCATCATGGATCCCGCCGCCGGGTTGGAAATCCGGCAGTCGTTCGACTCTCAATTCCGGGATCTTGTGGCCTTCACACCGCCGCACGGGCGCAGCGTCTGCCTGGAACCGTATACCTGCATCACCGATGCCGTGCATCTCGCCACCCAGGGATTCGACACCGGGTGGCGGGTCCTGGCTCCGGGCGGGGAATTTCGGACGTGGTTCCAGATCACCGCTGGACCCATTTACGTCTAAAAACGACTGGCAGCCGCTGACGCAGCGCGTTCAGCAACGTGGCAGGCACAAAACGACGCTGCAGCCAGAACTCGCCCCCGAGGCGAATCGCGGAATGCCGGTCAGGCGGTCAATTCGCGCAAGCTCGTGTTGTGCTCGACGAGATACTGGGGACGACCGTTGTTATCGATCAGTGTCGTATATTTGGGATCGATTCCCATGTGCATATACAACGTCGCAAACAATTCCTGCAGGTGGACGGGCCGATCTTTAGGCATCTCGCCATTCCGGTTCGTCGCGCCAATGACCTGACCAGTCTGCAGGCCTCCACCGGCCACCAGCACGCTCATCGCGCGCGGCCAGTGGTCGCGACCGGCCGCGGCATTCACTCGCGGCGTGCGACCGAATTCACCCCAGACAATCACGATCGTATCCTGCAACAGACCGTGTCCGTCGAGATCTTCGACCAGCGTAGCCAGCCCCCGATCCAGCGGCGGCAGTTGGCCCCGCAAGTGGGAGAAATTCTGGCCGTGGGTGTCCCCCCCCCCCCAGGACAGACTGACACAACGCACCCCCGCACTCACCAGTCGGCGTGCAGCCAAAAACCGGTCGTTTTCGTGGTGCGGTGAGTTGCCACCCCCTAGGTAGCGTTCCCGCAACCGGGGATCTTCTTGCGTCAGATCGAGAGCACGGGCAACTTCTCCCGAGGTGATCACGCTGACCGCCCGTTGTGCAAAAGAATCCATGGCTTTCATCGATCCTGATGCATCGGCATCACGTTTGAGCCGATCGAGTCCCGTCAACAACTGCTGTCGATCATCCAACCGGCCTGTCGTCACCCCATTCAACGTGAGATTGGCACGGCCTTCGCCGTCGGGTCGGAAGGCGCCGTACACCGATCCCAGAAATCCATGCTTCGTGTGCCCCGTCAGATCGACGAACGTGGGTGCCGCGCCGTTATTGGCTCCATGCAGGCGCGCGACAACCGCCCCCAGGCTCGGGCGACCACCGGAGGTCCGCAACGATTGCTCGGACCAACCCGTTTCCGTCTGGTGCGGCGAATGTTCTTCAAACAAACCTGTCAGCGAGCGCAGGATGGCGAACTTGTCCATCATCTTCGCGACCTGCGGCATGAGTTCGCAGATCTGGATTCCGGGCACATTCGTGTCAATCGGATTGAAATCGCCTCGGAACTCTTTCGCCGCCTCGGGCTTCAAATCGAACGTATCCATGTGCGACGGACCGCCGCCCAGATACACGTTGATGATTGACTTCTTTTTGTAGTCCACATTTTTGGCGCCGGATTCGTCAGCACGCAGAAAATCGGCCAACGTCAACCCCGCCACGCCGGCAGCCCCGATCTGCAGAAAATTTCGCCGAGAGACACCATCACAAAACTGCGCCCGCGCCCCGCGTACCGTAAACATGGCCGTCTCCTGGTGTGATGAAATCCTGACCGTCGAATGGTCTGCCGGATCTGAAGCCGGCGAAAAGTGAACGGATCTGGTCCGTAACTGGATCACCCGAAATTATACACTGGGAGTTTTTTCAGGTGCAATTGACGTTTCAAGATAAATCCTGGCCCACCTGACCGTGCGACTCCCGCCGCCCCATAACCGCCCGCCGCTTGGGGTTACGACCGGGGAACTTCACGTGGGGGACGCGAATTCGGGGCGGTCGGTAATGATTCCCGTCAAACCCATCTGACGGGCCGCCTCGTGTTCGGCGCGCGTGGTGACCCCATACACGAAATTCTGTAGCCCCTGTGCCTGGCTGGCGGCGACCAGTTCCGAATCGGTGAATTCCCAATTCCAGACCAGCGTCGTGATGTGGGGACTTGAGGGAATCCAATCCGGGCGCTGTCCGGTCCAGATCGGTCGAGCACAGATTAAGAGTCCGCACTCCACATCCACTTGCCGACTGACCTCGGCCACAACCGGATGCCAGAACGACGTCACCAGTATCCGCCGTCGATCTCCAAAACGACGGATCAAGTCAATTGTGGTCTCAACGGCAGCCGGAGTTTTGATTTCCAGATTCCAGATGAACCGAGCCGGGTTTGGGACGGCCAATTCCAGCGCTTCCGTCAATGTGGGAATGCGATGCCCCCGCAACTGATTCATTTCGGCATGGGTCAACGCATCAATCGTGCGACCATCTGCGGTCAAATGGTCATGCAGCAGCACGGGCACACCGTCGGCGCTCAGTCGGATGTCGGTTTCAATCCCATCGACACCCCATTCGAGCGCGGCGCGGAAAGCGGCCAGCGTATTCTCTGGATGCTCGACGTGGTAGCCGCGATGACTGAGCACAAGCATAAACGGGCCACCGTCCGAGAAAGTCGCCTTCAGCCGTTCGCAGACTTCACATGATGAACTGGTTCAGCGACCAGATACAAATCCCCCGAGCGTCGTAACCCGTCGACTGTTCGGCGAACCGACGGCAACAACCCCCATTGCCATCTGCGCCGGGCGCAACACGACATAGTATTGCCCGAATTATGCCTTCGTGGGTCCGCCAGTTTCGCCGAACCCACGAATAGAATCCGACCGACAGGGCACCCCCGACCGGCAAGTTCGCCGTCGGGACTGCCCGTAAATTCAGGCCGTGGATCGATTACAGGTGGTTATGACGCCCCACCAGGCGGACGGAGGTGGCCTGGGGCCCCTTGTCTCCGTCTTCCTCGACAAAGCGAACTTCCGTTCCCGGTTTCAACTGCTCGTAGTCGGTATCGAGCAGACTGTTCTGGTGGAAGTAGATCGTCCGGCCATCGGGCGTTTCGATGAACCCGCAATTCTTGTCCGGATCAAGCTTGGCAACACGGCCGTGCGGGGGAGTTTCGTGGGTTTTCATGTCGCCCCGCAGCTCGCGGGCGTACGCTTCCACTTGCCGGCGCATCGCCAGAAACGCATCTCGAATGGCAATATGCAGGTCGGCGTGTTCGGGGTGATCTCCCTTGTCCTTGTTCACCGTCAACTCTTTGCGGGGAACCGACAGGTGAATCTGCACCCGATACAGATTGCCATGGCGATGATGTTTGTGCGGTGCCTCGATCACGACTTTGCACGACGTAATGTGGTCGAAGATTTCGTCGAGCTTGTCCACATGACTGCGGACGTCTTGCTCAATCCATTCCGACCGATCCACATTGCGAAAAGTGATACTCAACGGCACTTCCATAAGAGTCTCCGAACGCTCAAATCGTTGTCAAATTGTGTTCGCGCAATACAAAAAGCCCCGCAGGACCACAGCAGGCGCCACGGGGCTGTCATAGCCAGCTTGAGAGCGCTCGGCAGTGAGCCCCCTCTGAATTCAACAGTAGTCAGCCATTCAAGCATTGTCAAATCCACCGAATCAAATCGACAGCGACAAATGGCTTGAAATTTGCACCGAAAAACCAGCCGTCAGATCCACTGCGGTTGCCAGCCGGCACGGTACGACTTGGTCAGCAAGCCCTGTGCATGGGGCGAGCCCGCCAACTCCATCTTTTCGGCGTTCCATTTCAGTTGGGTTCCCGCCAGCCGAACGGCGATCGTGCCCAACAGCACGGTTTCCGACAGAGGCCCCGAATAATCGAAGTGCGAGGTGGTTTTATCCATACCGCGACAGGCATCAGCCCAGGAAACGTAGTGGTCCCGGGCGGGTACGACGGGAATCTTGAAGTCCGCAAACTTATCTGCCGGCAGGAGATATGGCATCGCCACGTGCGGAATCACCAGTGAGCCCTTTTCACCCAACAGTACCGACCCCGAACCGGGCAGTTGCTGGCTTTCCGGCAACCCCAGGGCTTGCCGCGACGGAAAATGCCCCGCTCCGTCGTACCACGTCACCTTGATGGTGGGGCCGGTGGTCAACTCGGTGGCAGGAAATTCATAGGAGACCGTCGAATGTTTGTTCCAGATTTCCCGATTGAGAGGAGGAGCCTCGGCTTGAATGGACAGCGGCGCCGTCAGTTTCAACGCCATGAAAACGGGATCGAGGATGTGGCACCCAAAGTCTCCCAACTGTCCGTTCGAGAAATCCTGCCAGGCCCGCCAGTTAAACGAGTGGTAGATCTTGGGCAGATACGGCCGTTGCGGGGCAACGCCCAGCCATTCATCCCAGTGCAGAGTTTCGGGGACCGGTTCTGAACCAACCGGCCGATCATCGACGAGAATCCACCCCATGGCCCCGCTCTGCCAGGAATGGACTTCACGAACTTTTCCGATCACGCCGTCATGTACGAGTTTCACGGCCGTGCGATACGCCTCGTGCGACTGAATCTGGTTTCCCATCTGGGTCACCACATTGTATTTCTTAGCCGCGAGCCGCATTTGTCGGGCTTCAAACACCGTATGCGTGAGCGGCTTCTGACACTGCACGTGCTTGCCCAACTGCATGGCCGGCAGGGAAATCGGCGCGTGCATGTGGTCGGGCGTCGACACAATCACCGCGTCAAATTCCTTATGATCTTCGAAGAGTTTGCGCCAATCGGTGAATTTTTTCGCGTGCGGGTATTTCTCTGCGGCTTGCCCCAGATGATTCTTGGATTCATCGACATCGCACAGAGCGACGACCTGCACGTGCGGGCTGGCTGCCGTCGCCGTCAAATCGGACCAACCCTTGCCACCCGTTCCGACCGAGGCAATTCGCAAGCGTTCGTTGGCCCCCAGGACCCGCGACCAACTCGCTGCGGGAATCGTCAAGGCCGCGGAACCGACGGCAACCTGCTTCAAAAACTGACGGCGAGATCCACGAACGGGCATGTTGAACACTCCTGTTTGAGACGACTCGAAAAATCAGTGACGCTGCGTGTTTCGCATTGTAAACGATTTCCCGGTCCGGCCGCACGCTCGCCGGCGGTCCGCGGCAACATTCGGGCCGAGTTCCCGAAGCCACTGAACTTGCCCAACCCTGAACCAAACAGCGCCGGAACCCCTGAGAGCGTAGCCGCAACCCGCAGAACTCCAGGCAACCGCACCAGATACGTTGCCACACCCTGATTTGATCACCACCACTCCATCCCAGATCGCTTTGACACCAGGAAATCAACAGTTGGGTGGCAGGGCCGAGAGGTCGATCGCCAAGACCGGCATTACGGTTGACAAGAGCGGCCCACGGCTTATTCTGCTGAAGTTCCGTTCACCCACATCGCGTGACACATTTTCAGGAATCGAAAACCGCATGGGCGCCTGGGGTCCCGCGATCTTTTCAGACGACGTCGCTGCTGATACGCGCGATGCGTTCACGGATTTCATTGCTGAGGGCTTAACGCCAACCGCGGCGACCGATCGACTGATCGGGGAGTCCGCGGAGATTCTTGAGAATGACGACGAGGCCCTCGTCTTCTGGCTATCGCTGGCGGCGACTCAATGGAAACTCGGCCGACTGGTTGATCAGGTTCGCGATCGGGCGATTGAAATCATCGAATCGGGTGCTGACCTGAAACGTTGGGGCGACAATACCAGGGCCGAGCAGACCCAACGAAAAAAGCACCTGGAGAAATTGCGGCAGCAGCTTTTGAGCCCGCCACCGGCGCCGAAAAAGGTCAAAGCGTTGCGCAAGTCCTCTACCGACTTCCAGCCGGGAGATGTGGTGACGTTCTGCCTCGACAATGTCACATCTGTCCGGTTTTGCGTAGTCCATCTCTGGGGAGATCGCGGCGGAACCTATGCCGACATCTGCCTGCTGGGATTGGACGACGGCCAACCATTTACGAAAACGTCGCTGGCATTGGAAGATACGCTCGGCCCGCATTATACACTGCTCAGCCATGAACCTGCCGAGGGCATCACCGTACTTCGACGCGGCGTTGCATTGCCCGATCGCACGCCAGAACTCTTCAGAGCGTGGAATCAACTGACGATTCGAGGGCACGCCTGTTCCTGGGACGACTTTCCAGCCGCGCTGCGTGAGACGCTTCCCAAGCTGGGATGGCGCTGAACCCGACAGGACCAGCGAACCGTCGAACCGTGAAATCACTGGCGAAATCAGAGACACTTGCGATGCCGATCGTGAATCTCACAATTTGATTTTCCGGTCCGGGCTCTGCATAATCTGCCACACAGGCCTGCCTGGTAGTGTCGCTTCGTCGTTCCGTGCGACCGCCTGTTCAGGAAGGGTTGTTGCCAGCGTGGCGGCAGTTCTGTCCTGCCTGTTTCCGCTTGCGACCACTGCTCCTGGGAATCCACGCCGACGGAGCCCACCTGTGATTCTAAAAGAGACATGCCCTCCGCGCTCGACACAGAGTTCGCCCGACTCGTCCGGCACCTGCAACTGATCAATGACGATCAATTGGTTGAGCTTCTCCGACGGCTCGATACCCAACCGGGGTGTAACGGCATCGAGATCGGCCAGGAACTGGGCTGGTTCACGCAGGCTGACCAAGCCGCCCTGAAACACCTCTGGAATCGCCGGCTCCACACGACCGCGACTGCAGATCTGAGGAATACCGCGGAGATCTCGGATGCCCGCCATTTGGATGCCACGGGGAACTCTCGACCGTATGACCAGACCGTTCTGAGTGAAAACCCCGCCGAGCGAGACGACCCGCGACCCCTGGACGTGGAATTGCCTCCCGCGGTGACGCGATACACATTGCAGGCCTTACAGGCGCGCGGCGGAATGGGACTGGTCTGGCGTGCCTGGGACGATCAATTCCAGCGAGAAGTGGCCATTAAAGAACTCCGTCGGGATGTGCCACATTCGGCTGCCGTGATCAGCCGGTTTCTGCGCGAGGCACGCCTCACAGCCCAGTTGCAGCATCCGGGAATCATCGCGGTGCACGACCTGGGGCGCATTCCAGAGACAGACGCACCGTTTTACTCGATGCAGTTGATGTCCGGCCGAACGCTGAAGCAAGCCGTCGAGAGTTTTCACGGCCGACACACGAGCAGTAACGACGCCGATTTCGAATTGGTTAAATTGCTGGCCGCATTTATTGTTGTCTGTCAAACCATCGCCTACGCGCATTCTCAAGGGGTCATCCACCGGGATCTCAAAACGGATAACGTATTGCTCGGCGATTTTGGAGAAGTCGTTGTCGTCGACTGGGGACTTGCAAAGCGCATGGATGAGCCGGAAACGCTCGACGAGTTTGCGGCCGCTCCAGACTCCGTCGATGTGGCTTCAGATCTGACCATCCATGGTCAAGTGCTGGGCACGCCGGGCTACATGTCCCCCGAACAGGCCCGCGGCGACCTGTCTGTTGATCATCGCACCGATATTTACGGACTGGGAGCGATTCTCTACGAATTGTTGACCGGCCAACCCCCGTGTACGGGGACAACCGTCCTCGAAATCCTGACCGCCGTCCAAAGCGGCACCATTGTGCCACCCCGCCAAATCCGTCCGCAGACACCGCGCGTGCTGGAAGAGATCTGCCTGAGGGCCTTGGCCCACGACCCTGCCCAGCGTTTTGCCTGTGCAACAGACATCGCCGACGCAATTCAGCACTGGCAAGATTCCCAGCGGCAAGCCGCCGAGGCAGAACTCCGCGCCAGCCGTGAGCGATTTGCGCTCGCGGTTGAAGGCTCGCAGGATGGATTGTGGGATTGGGACCTGAAATCGGGGGAAGTCTACTTCTCCCCCCGCTGGAAAAGCCTGCTGGGATACGCTGATCACGAACTGCCGAATTCGCTGGACGAGTGGTCCAGCCGACTGCACCCCGATGAACGTGAACGGGTCTTGGCCGCCAATTACGCGCATATCAATGGGCAGACCCCGTTCTACGAATACGAATATCGGCTCCGCCACAAAGATGGCACATATCGCTGGATACTCGCTCGGGGCGTCGCCTTGCGCGATGCGAACGGCCAGCCCTGCCGAATGGCTGGCTCGCACGTCGATGTGACCGAACGCCGTCAAACCGAACTCGAACTGCGCCATCTGGAACAACAATACCGGAGTGTGCTCCAACTGGTCCACGACGCGCTGCTGACGGTCGATGACCAAGGCCAGATCACCAACGCCAATCAGCCGGCACGTCGACTGTTGAATCTCGCCCCAACGGCCCCCCTCCCCCGTCTGCACGAATCTCGGCTGCAAGAGATCTTTCGCCCGGATGGATCGCCATTCCCGGCCGACGAACACCCGCTGCTCGCGCGACAAACTGCCGGCGCACAGGCCGTTCCGGAGTCGGTCGATCGAATTGAAATCAGCCTGCGAGAGCTCGACGGAGCGCTGGCCCGATACGTCTTATCCACATCCTGGCTGACTTCACGCCCCGACAGCACTTCCCGAATCCGGGTCGCTTGCCTGACTCCCGTTCAGTAATCCTGAGCGCCCTGTCGCAACTGTGGTGTTCGGGCGTGGTCAGGTCGCTTTTGCAACCTGACTGTAGAAGCCTCGCCGATACACTGCAGAACGGTCGCGACAAAAATTGTCGAAGGCCCACAGGCTGGCAGCGCGGACCAGACGATTTGATCCGCGCCGCCTGTGGAGTACGATCAATCGAGGTTCATCGTGACCGTTTTCAGTTCCGTGTAGTTGTGGAGCGCGGCGGCCCCCAGTTCGCGGCCAATGCCGCTCATCTTGAATCCGCCGAACGGTGCCGCGGCGTCAAAGACGTCGTAGCAGTTGATCCACACCGTACCGGCCCGCACACTGCCGGCAATCCGGTGTGCCTTCCCGACATCCCGGGTCCAGACTGCAGCCGCCAGGCCATAGCAGGTGTTGTTTGCTCGGGTTATGACCTCGTCGATCTTCTTGAAGGGCAAGACCGACAGCACAGGGCCAAAGATCTCATCGGTCGCGATCGGCATGTCGTCAGTGACCTCATCGAAGACCGTCGGCTCGATGTAGAACCCTTTCTTGCCCCAGCGTTTGCCACCCGTGACACATTTTGCCCCGGCTTCATTCCCCTTGTCGATGTAGCTGAGAATCTTGTCGAACTGAGCCTGGTCAACCTGCGGACCCTGTGTTGTCGACAGATCGAACGGATCACCCAGTTTGCGGGCTTTGGCACGCTTCACCAGTTTCGACACGAACTCAGCGTGAATCTTCTCTTCGACAAACACACGGCTGCCGGCACAACAGCACTGCCCCTGGTTAAAGAACAGGCCAAACTCGGTACCGGCGACGGCCGCATCCAGGTCGGCGTCGGCAAAAATGATGTTCGGGCTCTTGCCCCCCAGTTCAAACGTCAACCGTTTCAGCGTCTGGGCCGCATCGCCCATGATGATCTGGGCCGTGCGGTGCTCACCGGTGAAGGCGATCTTATCGACCTCGGGATGCTTCACGAGGGCCGCACCGGCCGTCGGTCCGTATCCGGGGACAATATTGATCACGCCTTTGGGAAAACCGGCTTCCAGGGCCAATTCCCCAAACCGCAAACACGACAACGGCGTTTGCTCGGCGGGTTTCATGACGATGGTACACCCCGCCGCGAGTGCCGGGGCCCACTTCCAGGCCACCATCAACAGCGGAAAGTTCCACGGAATGATCTGGCCGGCGACCCCCATCGGCTCCCGCCGGGTGTAACAGAAATAATTCCCCCGGATCGGAATCGTGTCACCCGTGAGCTTGTCGGCCCAACCGGCATAATACCGCAGGCAGTCGATCACCAGGGGCAGATCGGCGGCCCGGGAGTCGCGCAACGGTTTGCCATTATCGAGCGTTTCGAGGGCCGCCAGTTCGTCGAGATGCTTCTCGGCCAGATCAGCCAATCGATTCAACAATTTGCCTCGGTCACGTGCATCCATCTTCGGCCAATCGCCCGATTCGAACGCCTTGCGAGCCGCCTTGGCGGCACGATCGATGTCGGCCGCATCGCCTTCCGCGATGTCAGCAATTTTCTGCTCGGTCGCAGGGTTGTAGGTCGCAAACGTTTTTCCAGAACGTGCGTCACACCATTTGCCGTCAATCAGCAATTGGGTCTGACGCACTTTCGGGGCCGATGACGCTCGTTGTGGTTTGGCGACTGCGGTAGCCATGGTGTGTACTCCTGCATGGGGCGAGGCTGCCTGGCGGGACCGGACGATTCCAATCCCTGAATCTCCTGCCCTGAGTTTAACCGGCGAGAAAATCAATGTGTAGGAAACGCTGCTGCCTGTGGCGCACCGGCAACGAACCCGATCTCAAATACTGGCTCGAAAACATGCTGGTTTATCAGCGCTTCTCGGTGGAAGAAGTTCAGGCAGCCACAGGCCTGACGTCGGCCGAGATTGCCGCCGCGGCGGACAAGTTTCAGATTCGCCCTGGAAGCCCTCCACGCCGTGCTGCGGACGCCAAACTGCTGACGTTACCTTATCCGGGTGGCCGCCACCCCCGCATCGGTTTTCTCGACTACGCTCCCGGTCAAACCGCCCGACTCCAA
>JAFEBR010000515.1 GCA_018242565.1 Planctomycetota bacterium
GGCGCAGACAATTTATGTGGACCGCACGAAATCGGGCAACGTCGCGTTTCATCCCGCCTTCGCGGGACGACATTCCGGGCCGTTGACTCCTGACAAGCAGGGACGAATCCGTCTGCGAATCTTCGTCGATGCCTCATCGGTGGAAGTCTTCGGCAATGACGGGGAAACCGTCATCACCGATCTGGTGTTCCCGCCGGATGACCACGACCGCATCGAGTTCTTCGCCACGGGCGGCCCCAGCCGGGTCGCTTCGTGCCAGGTCTACAAGCTGCAATCGGTCTGGAAAAAGAACGAGTGACGCAGACTTTTGCTGCAGTCGATTTTGCCAAGTTGCGACACACCCGAAACAACATGTCGCACACGGTTCCCAATGCAGCGACAGGCCGATCGCGTTTCATGGCGAATCGATCGAAAGCAGGTCCATCACCAGACGCACCGAGCCTGCCCCTGCTCTGAAAAAACTGCTATCCTCCAATTCACTTGGCGACCGGCGTTTTCACTGCGAACAGGAACCCTATCATGCGCTTCGGACTTCTGGCTGGAATTGGATTACTTGTCGGAGCCACCCAGTGCACGTGGGGGGCCGATGCCGCCGACTGGCGGACGTGGCGCGGACCGCTCGGAACCGGCAGCGTCGAGCAGGGAACGTTTCCGGTGAAATTTGACGCCGAGCACTTCACCTGGCGGACCGAACTCCCCGGCAAAGGGTGCTCGACTCCCATCGTGCTGAATGGGAAAATCTACGTCACCTCTCCCGCCGACGGGCACGACGCGCTCCTCTGTATCGACGGCCAGGGAAGCGAAGTGTGTCGTGCCAAGTTCGGCGACGACAACCCCGGCAAGCACCGCAACGGATCGGGAAGCAACGCCTCCCCCGCGACCGATGGCCAGGCCATCTACGTGTTCTTCAAAAGCGGCACACTCGGCGCTGTCGACCTCCAGGGGAAGATTCGCTGGCAGACCAATCTCGTGGAACGCTATGGCAAAGACACCCTCTTCTGGGACCACGGCACGTCTCCCGTGCTGACCGAGAAATTCGTGATCATGGCCCGCATGCATCAGGGGGAATCGTGGTTGGCCGCGTTCGATAAAGAGACCGGTGAACTGGCCTGGAAAGTCGCCCGCAATT
This sequence comes from Planctomycetota bacterium, assembly GCA_018242565.1. Classification (GTDB taxonomy): domain Bacteria; phylum Planctomycetota; class Planctomycetia; order Planctomycetales; family Planctomycetaceae; genus JACQFH01. The sequence goes on from JAFEBR010000515.1 coordinate 1,130, forward strand.
ACAAGACGCCGGTGGAATGCGACCACGGCTACACGACGCCACTCGTAATCCAGCACAATGGCCGCGAGTCGATCCTCGTGTGGGGGGCAGAGCATGTCACGATCCATAACGCCAGCGATGGTGAACTCGTCTGGACGTGCGGCGATTTCAATCCCGATGGGAACCAGCTTTGGCCGGCCATCGCCACGCCGGTCATCGTGGGCGACATGGCGGTCATCGCGTATGGCCGTAACGACCGGGGCATCCCCCGCCTGCACGGCGTGCGTCTCACCGGAACGGGGGACGTAACCAAAACGAACCACGTCTGGAAGCGGACCGATGTCGGAACGTTTGTCCCCACGCCCGCCGTGTATCAGGGGAAGGTGATCCTGGTGGGCGACAATGGCGAAGTCACCTGTTTGAACCCGGCTGATGGAAAAACAGTCTGGTCGGGTGCGTTCCCCAAGAATCGCGCCAAACACTATTCGTCGCCAGTGATTGCCGGTGAAATCCTCTACGCCCCGCGGGAAGATGGCGTCGTGTTTGTGGCGAAGATCAGCAACAACAAACTCGAAGTCCTGTCCGAAAACAATATGGGCGAATCGGTGATTGGCTCTCCAGCCCCCTCCGGCAACCGGATCCTCATCCGGGGCGAGCGAAACTTGTTCTGCGTCTCAGAAACCAAGTAAAGGTGAACTCCGGAAGAGTGGCCGGGCGGAATCCAGAGCCCCCGGCCGGAACCCAAAACCGGTCAACTTGTCTTGTTTAACTCACGGGCTTGTCGCTGCCGAAGACCGGCCATCACGTCCGCGGCATCGCGCGCGGTCGTCGTGCCGTCGCGAAAAGCTGCCGAGCGACGGCGCAGCTCTGCCAGCAGACCTTGATCGGCGATCCCGATCGCCTCTTCAGTTTCGGAACAAAGCGTGGCAATCAGGTGGTTTTCCAATTCCTGGACGACATAGGCCTGATCATGGGCGGGCAATGCCAAAGCTTGCTGGAGAATGTGATCGCGCTCCGTCATTCCGGGTACCTTTTCCGGTGAATCAATTCAGGACGTGCTCGACTCAGGAAAGTCAATCTGCCGTTCTCCTCGCCTGACACGTTGAGCTTCCCCATCTGCTTACGTGAAAGCAAGCGGAATTCCACGGAAACTCGCCATTGATTGACGGAGCTGAATGGACGTCCCTGTGACAAGTTCGTCCCCCGAGATACCGTATCGGTTGCCCCCGGGACCAGCTTGCAAAACAGATGCGTGCCACCAGGGATGGTCGTGAATCCGCAGCGTTTCATTTTCCGGTTTTCCCCATCGCCGCCAACAAGTGAAAGCCGTGTCGGACAGCGACCAATCGCGAGGACAATGTGCGACACGCTGGGCGGTCCGGCGTTCATGGAGTTGGGCAGTTTGACGTCCGAAGTCATGGCAGTGCTGGCCAACAAATACGAGACGGCAAAAGCCCCGCGCGGTCAGCAGTCGAAAACTTTTGCAAATCCACTCGTTTCTCCCCAGAAGAATTTGCCCGGTCCGGAAACGCGGATTATGCTCTCATGTCTTCGCAGACCTCCCAGATTCCTGGGCAATTCGGCGTGAGCGACAATTTTCATCAAGAATTGGCGTTTTCTGCCAACTGTGGAGTGTTATTGATCGGTTATGACTCCATGAATACGGATGCTTGTGGAATAATTTGATTGAATCTGAAACATTCTGGCGTTATGCTGGCAGACGTTGAGTTTGTCCTGAACAGGTTAAGGACTGGACCATGCTTCTGGACCAGCGTCGGCAGCAGATTTTAAGCCACATTGAATCGGACGGATTCGTGTCGTTGCAGCAGCTCTCGGATCGAGCTGGTGTCAGCGAATCGACCATTCGCCGTGATCTGGAATACCTCGAAAAGGTAGGCCAGATCCGCCGCACCCGCGGCGGGGCGGCTTACGTGGGAGAGTCCATTACGACTCTCGACGAACGGTCGGTGAAATCAGGACCACAAAAGCTGGCCATTGGCAAAGCGGCGGCGGCCCTGATTGAAACAGGAGATTCTGTCCTGCTGGATGGCGGAACAACCACTCTCGAGGTGGCCCGTCACCTGGTGGGCAA
>JAFEBR010000516.1 GCA_018242565.1 Planctomycetota bacterium
ATGCGGTACTGGTCGCAGAGTCGTCGAATCGTGGCTTCCTGAAACAGGTCGGTGTCGTACTCGCATTCGCCGACCAGCCGACCCTCAACTTCTGTCAGGGCGATCGTCACATCAAATTTCGAAGTGCCCGTAGGGGCGGCCCGTGGCTCGACGGTCACCGCTGCCAGATCCCAATTCCGACGGGGTGTGTTGTGCAGCACCAGCATCACCTGGAACAGGGGGCTGAAGCTGAGATTGCGTTCGGGTTGTAACTCGGCGACCAGTTTCTCGAACGGTAACTCCTGGTGGGCGAACGCCTCGAGCGCGACCTTGCGGATTCGCGCCATCAGTTCGACCCCCGTTGGATTCCCCGACAGGTCAGTTCGCAGGGCCAGCGAGTTGATGAACAGGCCGATGAGCTCTTCGACTTCCGGCAGATTCCGACCCGCAATCGGTGTTCCCACCACGATGTCGTCCTGCTGGGTGTAGCGCCACAGCAGCGCTTTCCAGCCCGCCAGCAACACCATGAACAGTGTCGCGTTGTGTGCCTGGCCAAGGTCCCGGAGTTGGGCTGTCAGCGTGGCGTCGATTTCCAGAGGCAGGGTGGCCCCCCGGCTGCGCTGGACGGCCGGGCGCGGAAAGTCGGTCGGCAGGGAAAGACAGGCCGGCGCGCCCGTCAGTTGCTGCTCCCAATACCGCAGGTCAGATTCATACTTCTGTCCCTCGGCGACGGTCCGTTGCCAGTGTGCGAAATCGCCGTACTGTATCGGCAGGGCCGGCAAAGTCGCTGGCCGGTGCTGCACATATCCTGAATACAGTTCCGACAACTCGCGTCGCAGCACGCGTTCTGACCACCCATCGAAAATGATGTGATGAAACGTCACCGCCAGCAGGTGGTCTCGTGCCTGCCGGCGCACGAGGGTGACCCGATACAGGGGGCCCTGCTCGAGGTCGAACGGCCGGCAGTTGTTTTCGCGCAGCAACTGCTCACTTTCGGCTTCGAGCGCCGCTTCGTCGAGCGTGCTGAGGTCGTGAACTGCCCAGTGGAACTCCGCGTCGTTCGTCACCTGCTGCCGGGGAGCCGTGCCACCGCCCTTGATGCATATTCGCAGGATCTCGTGACGCCGCAGAATGTCACGGAAACTCTGCTCGAGTGCCGCAACATCGAGATCACCGGTCAGCCGCAGGTTCACGGGGCGGTTGTAAACGGAGTTCCCCGGATCGAATTGCTCCAGAAACCAGAGCCGTTCCTGGCTGAATGTCAGCGGGAAATCGGTTTGGTGTGGCGCATGCGCAATCTGGGTGGCGCCGGCCGGTTTTGCCAGCGCTCCGCGGATGCGCTCGTCGAGCCGCGCGCGCTGGCTGGCCGTCAGCGTGCGGCGAGATTTGGGCTGGGGGCTCTCAGGGATCATGGAAAAATGGCCTTCCGCCGAGCGGGGTCTTCAAGAATTCTCGGACTCGTCGGCATCCACTAACCGATCTTCCACGATCTCTGCCTGCTCGGCCAGTACGGCCGCCTCAAACAGTTCGGCAACCGAAAGCTCGATTTCAAACAGCGCGCGGACCCGCGAGAGAACTCGCATGGCCAGCAGGGAGTCGCCCCCCAGCATGAAGAAATTGTCGAGACGACCGACGCGGGGGAGTTCCAGCACTTCGCTCCAGATGCGGGCCAGCGCCTCTTCCAGCGGCGACGCGGGAGGCGTGAATTCCACTTTCAGTAACGACTCGAACGCCTTATGCAATCCGATGCGCTGCAGTTTGCCGGTCGGGCCTTTCGGAATCTGGGGTACGACAATGACCCGGCTGGGCACCTTCTGCGGCGACAGTCGGGCGATCGCATATGTGCGCAATTCCCGTTCGCTGAGCGTTCCCGGCTCGCGAGGTACGACGGCGGCGGCCACATCTTCACCCAGGCGCGGATGAGGCACCGCGAATGCCACGGCCTGGCTGACTCCCGGATGCGACAGCAGCACTTCGTCGATCTCCCGTGGTGCGATCTTTTCGCCACCCCGATTGATCAGTTCCTTAATTCGACCCGTGATAAACACGTAGCCGTCGGCGTCGCAATACCCCTGGTCCCCTGTGCGAAACCAGCCCTTGCAAAAGGCGGCCTCATTTGCGGCGGGTTGCTGCTCGTACCCGGCGGTGACGTTCGGACCGCGAATGACAATTTCACCAATCTCACCGCTGTTCAGCAGGTCCCCCGCTTCATTCATGATGGCGACGTCCGGTCCGGCCGCCAGTCCCACGGACCCCGGTTTCCGTTTCAGCGGCGGTAAGGGGTTCGAACACATCTGATGGGCCGCTTCCGTCATGCCGTACGCTTCAATCACCGGCACGTGAAACGCCGCTTCCAGTTCGTGCAGCAACTGCGGCGCCAGGGCCGAAGAGGACGAGCGAATGAACCGCAGCGAGTGCGCCGCGGGTAACCCGCGCTTGGCGACGCCGAGCACTGCCTGGTGGATTGTCGGTACGGCTGAGTACCAGGTGGGACGCAGCGTCTCGAGCCAATTCACGAACTGTCCCTGGTCCCACCCCGGCGTGCAGATGAAACTGGCGCCGGCCACCAGCGATGCCAGCGTGGCGGCGGCCAGGCCATGGATATGGAACAACGGCATCATGTTGAGACTGCGGTCGTCTGGGGTCAGACCGAGGGTTTGGGCGATGTGCCCGGCGGAACAGCACAGATTTCGCTGTGTGAGCGGCACCAGTTTGGGACGCGATGTTGTTCCGGAGGTGTGCAGCAGCAGGGCCACGTCGTCTGGCTGGGCAAAGTCGTCGGCCGGGTGGTCTCCGGCCGATTGAGGGCCACGGATCACAATCGTGCCGGCCGGTTGCTCTGGGACCCCGGCGATTTCCAAAAGTGTAATCCCCAGTTTTTCAGCGACCCGGCGGGCGGGAGAATCGAGCCCCTCCATCACGAGCAGGGCCCGCGCTTTCAGGTCGGACAAGTAGAACTCGAATTCCGGCTCGCGATAATCCGGATTCAAAGGGGCTGCGGTCGCACAGGCCGCCGCAGCCAGAAACGCGGTGGCCAACTCGGGCCCATTGGGCAACACGATGGCCACGCGATCGTTTCGCCCGATGCCCGCAGCGCGGAACTCTTCTTTCAGTCGCCGCAGCAGGTCAAACAACTGCTGATAGGTCAGCGGCGTGCGACCGGGAGCCGACACGGCAACCCGGCCCGGCCCGCCCAGCGCTCCGGCTTCGATGAGACTGGCGATGGAATGTGATGCGGAAACAGGCTGATTTTCTACCATACTTGCAGACATAGCGTTTGGCTGGCTCAGGTTCCACGGGACGAAAAGCGTTTCGCAGGGCCGCGGCGGCCAGGATTCGCAGTTCCTGTGGATGGATTGAGTTCAAATCGTCTTAACGTCGCTAAAAAGATTTTCCGCGTGGCACCGGCAATTCACAAGCCCTCGCTACAAGATTTTTTCACGCTCTGCGTCTCTTGGGACAAGCTTACAACTTGTCAAAACGCTGCACTCGCCCGCCGCAACTGCTGAATCGTTTCTCGCGCAGGGAAGGCTGTGCCTGCCACGATTGGTCATTCGTTTAGCAAACGGGTTACCAGCCAGCACGCATCTGCAGACTGTGTCTGCAGCCCTGGCAACTGCCATTCAGTTAACGGTCCTGTTCAATGTTGACCCGCGGGCCCCAGTTCTTCCCCGACCACCGCTGTGCCACCCACACCACGGCTCACCACCGATCCTGCATCGGTGGAAGCTATGATTGAAAGCTCAACGTGGCGTCTCGGCAGGATAGCCCCCGGCCGACCCTGTGGCGTGATCCAGATGTCGCCGCTTTGCTGACAGAACTCAGCCACGCTCGAAAAGTGCCCACCGCACGTTTCTACGCCCACCACCCGCAAGGCCCATAAACGCGCCTCTCGCCTGCCACACCGCTTCGCTAACAGCCACGACGAATCCCCCCGAACGCAGGGGCGAACATCGCGGTAGGTTACGTACGTCTCGCCACCCACGCAATCAAAACCGCCAGCGAGCCGCCCGGGTTTATCCCGGCGGTATCCGCGTTGCCCCCAAACACCGGAAGAACCCGCGAGACAGTATTCCGTTCGACCACCGTGGGACAAGTTTTCAACTTGTCAGCGCACAGCACCCGTGACAAATCCCCGGTCACCAGCCCTCAGCAAACGCCCCACACCTCGTTCGGCGCAGGTCTCCCCTCAGGCACCCAGGCCGCGGCCATGAAAGTCCCTTTCGTATGACTCGTTTCCCTGCTGTCGAAACGGTCCGAACCACAAACGCCCCGAATGGCCACTGCACAAAAAAAGTCAGCCACAGATGAACGCAGATGAACACAGATTGTTTTCCGGCCCGGGACCTCGCTACGTTCGGCAGATCGACCTGCCCAGTAATTTTTTATCCGTGTCATCCGCGTAATCCGCGTGCAGCCCATACGGCTGTTTGTCTAGCCGGTGCAAGTCCGGTCGCAGGAGTTGACTGTTTCCTGCGTAGCTATAACTGACG
>JAFEBR010000517.1 GCA_018242565.1 Planctomycetota bacterium
GGCAGTTGGTGTGTTGCTGAAGACCGTGTCGCCGGGCGTGGGGTCGTTCGTCATCGGCGGGGCGGTCGCGTTGCTGATCGTGGCGCTGATCGAGAATCAATCCCTTGAAATGAAAGTCCAGCGAATGCGGGACGCCGAAATCGAGATGCAAACGATGGCGGGTATGTACCACCGGAACTGATCGGAATCCCCAACAGGAGTTTAAATCGTGGAAAAAGAAGAACAACAAAGCATGCGGCCATCGTTTGTCGCGCCGCTTCTGGCGGCCGGACGACAGGGTTTGAAAGAGCTTGAACAAATCTTGCCAGCCTTCCCGGAGAGCGTACATCCGGTGGATGAACCCGGAACGCTGGGGGTACCGACGCAGGCGATGGTGACCCAAGAAATCGGGACGTTTCACGGCTACCAGTCGATGATCGACGGCTATGCCGGTCGGGCGCAGCAGCGCGAGGAACAGGAACGGGGGATGGAACGATGAACAACAAAGCGAAAGCAGCTTTGGTGATTGTTTTGACGGTGGTTTACCTGCTCAGTCCCATCGACTTGGTGCCGGATTTCCTACCAGGAGTCGGTCAACTCGATGACCTGGCAGCCCTGCTGTTCGGCGGAAAAAAGGCGCTCGGCCTGCTGTTTAAGGGGCCGGCAGATTGCTGAAAACAATTCGGATCGACTGCGTGCAAAAAAATCGGTCGTGATGGCCGGCGTTTTAATTCCATTGATCTTGTCTGTGAAAGGGAAATGTGAATGGGTGTCTTACGAAGATTGGAATTCACATCGGCGTACGTACCGCAGCGCCGATCTGTTGGCGTCATCATCTTCTTGCACCTGCGCTATTGGCTCTGGCAGGCCGTCAGCAAAGGGTTTTTGGGGTTCATTTATTTGGCGGTGATCAGTGAGGGACTGCGCGTGCTGGTCCCGGCGCTGGGACAGAAAATGTACAAGCTGCCGCTGCTGGGCTTCCTGCGGATGTATGAAGCGACCTACCGGCTCGATCTTGCGCCGTTCTTCGCCATGTTCCTCCTCATCGGCGTCTTCGTTCTATGGCCCCGAATCATTGCCGTGTGGATGACCGGTCGCAGTTTTTGGGAGTGTTCCAGTGAACAACGGCTCGTCGTCGTGCTCGGCTCGGGCATCCTCTTCGCCGATGCCGTGTTGTTTTATTACGCCATGACCCAGATGACGTGGGGAGAAAGCACGTTGTCGTTCTCCGGTCTTGTCGCCACGGTCGCCTATGTGGGTGTCTTGGTCTTCGTGTCGTGGTTCAGTGTTGTTCTCAATCCCAATAGAAAGGTCGGGTAACCCATGTTGCGGAAACTGGTCACAATTTTTGTGTGCGTTACGACGCTCTGCGGTTGCGAGAAACGGAAGGACGACCACTCGGCCATGTTCTCCGAAGAGGACCCGGACTATGTCGTCGCGGTGCTGATTGACACGTCGGAATCGTTTCAGGATCTCATGACCGAGCAGGGCGAGGCATTCAAATACGTGATGTCCCTGTCCGACCGATATTTCCGGCAACGGATCGGCACCGATGACCAATTCATCCTGGCCCAGGTGAGCGACGATCCCGACACCACGTTTCTCTGGCAGGGGACGCCGATGCAATTGAGGCGGCAATTCCCCAATCCGCAAGCGTTTTCAGCGTTTCTGAAGTCGAAAGCGAATCCGGGACAATCGCACTTACACGAGTCGATTGTGACCACCGTGGACTACATGCTGGCCCAGTCCAGCGTTCAAAGCCGTAAAGCAGTCTCGGCGCTATTCATCCTGTCGGACATGGTGGATCGAGGCCCCGACTCCGACCAATCACGCACTAAGGCGGTCGAATCCTTGCGGCGATTGCGGGAATCGCGGGGCACCTTCGGTTGCTACTTCATCAGCGCGTCAGTGTTCCAAACCTGGCTGCGGGCGCTGAAAGATGCCGGGATCGACTACCAAATTGCTCCGGGGTTCAAGCAGCCGCCCATGCCGACGTTCGATTAGTTGGAGAGGGCGGCTGGAGTTAATGAGCGATTTACAGCCGGGAATTTCAACAAAAAGGGGGATGAACATGGCGACTGGCCAAGTTGCAGAAGAGGGGCCGTTGCTGATTACGGCACGGCAATTGGCGGACAAATTGCAAATCTCGACACGCACGCTGTGGCGGATGTTGTCGGCGGAACGCCTGCCGGCTCCGATTCGTGTGGGCGGCATCGTCCGTTGGCGGGCGAATGACATTGAGCGTTGGATTTCTGCGGGTTGCCCGGAAGCAACCGCACGACATAGCCTATAGGCTATTGACAGGAGCATAGCTTACAGGCTATGATTGACCAATGTGGGATGTTCGTACAACGGACGTATTCGACGGCTGGTTCACCGACTTGGACGAGGACAGCCAGGTGGAAGTTATCGCCAAGGTGAATCTGCTGAAAGTGCTGGGGCCGCAACTTGCGCGGCCCCATGCCGATACTCTGAAAGGCGCTCGGCATGCGAATCTGAAGGAATTGCGGGCGGACACAGCGCGGCAGGTGCTGCGGATCGCGTTTGCCTTTGATCCCGAACGGACGGCGATCCTGTTGCTTGGCGGTAATAAGGCCGGGGTCAATCAGAAACGGTTTTACCGGCAGTTGATCGAGCAGGCTGACGAGTTGTTTGACCGACACCTGGCGGAGTTAAAAGCGAAACGGAAAGCGAAGGAGCATTGAGATGGCGAAATCGTTTGAAGAACTGGTAGAGCGAACGGCAACGCGTCGCACCCGCGACCGTGCCGAACAGCGGACGAAGGAATTGCTCGGCGAATTGCTGCTCTCGGAATTGCGTCAGGCAGCGGGCAAGAGCCAAGGGGAGCTGGCTCGGGCGCTGGGGATTCGCCAGCCCAGCTTATCCAAATTGGAGCATCAAGAGGATATGCAGATTTCGACGCTGCAAAAAATCGTTGAAGCACTCGGAGGCGAATTGGAAGTCATCGCCCGGTTCCCGAAGGGCTCGGTCCGAATTGATCAGTTTGACGGGCAGAAGCGGTCGTCCGGCAAACGTCGGAACGATCCCCAAGGATTACAGTTGCTCTGAACAGGTAGTTTCTCCCCGTAGAGTTGTCTTTCGTATCCGGGAAGCAAGAATTCCCGGCGGAGGTGTCGATCATGGCGTCGATATTCAAACGCAACGGACGGAAAAACGAACCCTACACGATCCAGTACACGAATCACCTGGGCAAGCGGGTGACCGTCAAAGGGATGACGGACAAGGGGTTAACCGAGCAACTGGCGGCCAAACTGGAAACCGAGGCGCGGTTGCGTGAGTCGGGCCTCGTGGATCCGGCGCAAGAGCAGTTTGCCGAGCAAAAACTTGTGCCGATCGCACAGCATTTGGCGGCCTACGAGGAAAGTCTGGAAGACAATTCGGGGAAGCATGTGAAGCTCACGATGACCCGCGTGCGGCGGATTGTCGCCGGGGCGGAATTGGCGACGCTGGCCGACGTCACCCAGGAAGCGGTGCAGAAATTTCTTCGGTCGCTACGCAAGTCCGAGAACATCGGACACCGGACGTATAACCATTATTTGCAAGCGATGGACGGCTTCTTGAACTGGTGCGTGACCACCAACCGGCTCGTCGTAAATCCTTTGCACGGCCTCGAACGTTTGAATGCTGAAGTCGATGTCCGGCACAACCGCCGAGCCTTGACCGCCGAAGAAGTCGGCCTGCTGCTCACCTCGGCGCGGGCGTCGGGTGTGCAGATTCAACGGTACACAGGCGAGGAGCGGGCGCGGATCTACACGCTCTCGTACATGACGGGACTGCGGAAGAACGAACTGGCAAGTTTGACGCCCCGGAGTTTCCGGCTCGATGCCGACCCGCCGACGGTGACAATTGAAGCCAAGAATTCCAAACACCGGCGGAAGGACGTATTGCCGTTGCATACGGAACTGGTGCCGCTGCTTCGGGAGTGGCTCAGCAAGTTAAGCCCCTCGGACAAGCTGTTCCCGAAGCTGGCCGGTCGAAAAACCTGGCTCATGGTCCGCAAAGACCTGGAGCGGATCGGGATTCCGTATGAGACGGAGGAGGGGATCGCCGATTTCCATGCGGCCGGTCGGCATTCGCATATCACCGAACTGTTGCGGAACGGAGCGTCGTTGCCGGAAGCCATGAAACTGGCTCGGCACACAGACGTAAAGATGACGATGCGGTACACGCATATCGGTCTCGATGACCAGGCGAAGGCGATTGAGTATCTGGCGCCCCCGGTCGGTGTGGCGGAACCCGCCGCTCTTGCAGCGCCACCTGAAAATCGCGCGCTGCACGGGCGCTGCATTTCCGGCGGCTTTGGCTGTCCCGACGCGTCGCCGATTGACGCAGACCGGTCGCCGAGAAATGACGCAACCCCTTGTGGTAGCGAGGGGTTTGGCACTGAGCGTCATTCTGTGTCGCGAGACGGCAAAATGGAGGCGGCGGGAATCGAACCCGCGTCCTGTGACACCGCTGCCGAAGCTTCTACATGCGTATTCGGTCGATTGATGTTCGCCGGGGAAGGCTCGGCCGAAAAGGCCCGCCCCGGACCAGCTCACAACTTTTCTCGCCTCGCGTGTAGTGGGCATTGCCACGAGGCCAGCCTGATTTGTTGGCTGGTTTTTGGACTCCTCAGGCAGGGATTCCGCAACCAGGGAAGCCTATCTCTAGGCAGCCAAAGCGAATTGCTTTTCAGCAGTTGTTGTTTGATCAGCTTTTTACGTGGCCAACTGATCAACCACGGCATGCCACCTCGACTTATGGTAATCCAGTCGAATCCAATCGCCCCCGGTCATCCCGGTGGTTCCGGACATCCCCAATCTTAGCACAATCCGCCCCAAAGTCGAATGTCCGCCACGCGGAGACTCAGGCCAGCCCATCCCAACCGCCGAAATCCGCACAGAAACAGGGCCCCAGCCCCGCATCGGCGCCGATCGGCGACATTTGGCCCGACCCGTCTCAAATCCAGGCCCGACGATTCTCCGTGGATCCCCCATTGCCGCCTCTGCCCGCCAACCGATCCTGGACGAGAAGGCGAGGCCCTGCCGGACCAGACGCCCAGGCGGTAGGACCGCCAGCCAGCCAGGCGAAATCCCCCCAAAAAGACAGCAGTCCGACCAAAAACCCGGCCTTCCGTCGCACAACCACCCCGATTTCAAAGTCCCTCTTTTCACACGGAATTTTCTTGACGACCAGCGAACACACGTATATACTGAACAAAATACCACATCTTTAGTCACTGTCACAGGAGCTGAACACATGGTTCGCACAGCATCGCGGTTGCATTGGCTGTATGTCGGGCGTCGGCCAGAAGATCTGACGCCCGAACTCAAGTCCCCCGAAATCGAACAGGCCCTGCAAACAGGGTTGCCCATTTATCAGGGGATCGATTCCCTGGGTCAGAGTTGGATCCGCATGGCCCTGCAGCGTCCGGTCACTCCGCCCCCCGATCTCGACTGGCTCTGGCCCGGGCGGATCCCTCTGGGGCAACTCACGGTGATCGAAGGGGCCGACGGAGTGGGAAAATCGTTCGTGGCGCTCGACCTGGCAGCCCGCGCGACACGCTCCGAAGCCTGGCCACAACCGCTGCCCGTAGTGGCCACAGAACAGGCGGAAAAATCGCCCGAGCAACTGGCTCGAGCACAACCGGGGCCCGGGCATGTCCTGCTGTACTCGGTCCAGGATGATGGCTGGGGCAACAACCGCCGACTGCTCAAGCTGGGGGTCGACCCCGCGCGCTTACGGCACCAGGGGGTCTGCATCGATTTCGGCTCGTACCCGGCCAACGGGAGAGTCGAAACCCTGCAGTTCCCCGCCGACCTGTTGATGCTGCGACAGGATTTAACCGACCGCCCCGAAGTCCGCTGCGTGGTCATCGACGATCTGGACGAGTTCTGCGAGGGCCCCAAGCAGGTCACCGCCGCCTTGAGGGAGCTGAACGACATGGCCCAGGAATTCAATGTCGCCATTATCGCGACCCTGCCGGCCCAGGTGCGATTTGACCAGCAGGGGAGCCTGCGTGTGACTTCAAAATACGGCATCCGCCCCGCGCGTTGCGTCTGGTGTGTCGCCACGCCCCCCAACCAGCCTCAACGACGGCTGTTTGTCGCCCGCCGGACGAATGCGTTCGTCGAGCCCACCGGCCTGGCCTTCCAGATCCAGGAGGGCCGGGTGGTCTGGGATTGCCAATCGGTCGTTCAGCCACACGACCCCCTGGGACAGCGGTCGGCGATTCAAGACTATCTCGACTCCGCCCTGGTCGAGGGCACCCAGCCCGTCAAGTTGATCCTGCGGATGACCAACGAACTCGGATTCACCGCTCAACAGGTGCGGTTGATCGCGCAGCAGATGGGCATCGTCAGCCAGAAGCGTCCGGGGTTCGGCAAGGACGGAGGCTGGAACTGGGTCACCCGCACCCACGCCGAGGCGGCGGCTCGCCAGGTCAACGCCCGGTTGATGAATGAGTCCGAATCGCTGGCTAAAGAAGATGCGCACCCAGCCGCGGCGGAGCGAGCGGGCGTGGAGCCTGTGGGCAACTCCCCACCACCGTTCCCAGCGACCGAAGCCAACCCGCAAATCTCAGAATCTTTGGAAAACCCCGCGGTTTCTGAGAACTTCGCGGTGGGTGCCGCGGCGAACAGCGATCGCGGCGATGATCAGACCAACGCGTCCGGATCACACCTGGACGAAGACGTGTCACCGCCGGCCTCGACTCGTTCCGCAACGACCAGCTACGGCTCGCAAAAACAAAAATCTTTGGAGATTCCCGCGGAAAACGCGAATGACGAGGGCGCGACCAGGGATGGCGCGTCAACAGGGCCGATGAATGAGCAGACGGCTGCCAAAGTCACCCCACAACCGGCCCCGGCTCCTGGCAAGATCTCGCGAATCACGGCCAAGCAGCAGCGAAAGCACGATCGACGGCAGCGACGGATCGAACGCAAACGCCAGGCAAAACAAGCCTTGGGCAGTGCCCCTGGGGATGGCACGGCGGTCTCTCGGTAACACGTCCGATCAAGTATCGGCGGGTGTCCCCGTTCTGTCAGCAGGTCGCCGACCACGGCCGGTCGACTTGTGCCGTGATTAAGTGGGTGTCTCGTTCTTTGACAATTTGTCCAAGCCGCATCTGAGAAGGCACTCGGCGATCGAGTTCCTGCCGGTGCGCTGCGCGTCGAGCGTGGCCGGGGCTCCCGGTGCGTTGGCAGAGGGACGCGGCAGCTCATTCCGGTACGACCTGGCGGTCCAGCCTAAGATGACGGGCCCGTTCGGGTGGCCAGAGGGCGTTTCTGTCGGCCCTGGGAGTCAAAATTGTCGGGCTCCAGCCAGGTCAGAAATCTCTCTCGCAGGGCAGGCCATTCTCGATCGATGATCGAGTACCAGGCCGTATCGCGATTGCGTCCTTTATATACGGTCGCCTGGCGGAACAGTCCTTCGAACGAGAACCCCAGACGGATCGCCGCGGCACGAGAGGGGGTGTTCAGAGCGTCGCACTTCCACTCATATCGGCGGTAACCGAGTTCAAAAGCTCGCTCCATCATCAGGAACATTGCCTCGGTCGCCGCGCGCGTCTGCTGCAGCCGAGGTGCATAATGGATATGCCCGACTTCGATCGATCCGCTGGCGGGGGTGATTCGCAGATAACTGGCGACTCCCGCGGCCCGCCCATCGGCCAAATCGACAATCGCGAAAAACAGGGGATCTGCGCCCAGGCACGTGGCCTGCATCCACGCCGTGAACCCGGCCAGATCGACAAACGGGCCGTAGGGCAGGTAGGTCCAATTCTGCCCCGCGCGATCCTCGGCGTAACCCGCGAACAACTCCGCCGCATGCCGTTGCGGGTCGAGCGGTTCCAGTCGGCAGGCCCGTCCCTCGATCGGTGTCCGCGCAGGGGCGGTGGGGGGATGCCAATCGGGCAACGGCTCGCCAATGGGCTGCCCCAGGTGATTTACAATCGTCGACATGTTTTTGGCTTTCTGTTCACGATGCTGCTCGTCGCGATTGTAACGAGAGTCGCTGGCGGACGCGCGGGGCAGTGGCCTGCTATCATGCCAGGTGCGTTTGCGGATTGTAGCGCGAGCATTCTTACTGTAGCGAGGCCCTGACATGGCGTGGGTCATGGTGGATATCGAGGCAGATGGCCCCATCCCGGGAGACTATTCGATGGTCTGTTTCGGAGCCGTCATTGTCGAACCAGGGCTGCAACGGACCTTCTACGGGCAACTGCGTCCCATATCGGATCGATTCGAACCCGCAGCGCTGGCCGTCAGTGGCTTTAGTCGCGAGCAGACACTGGCGTTTCCCGAACCCGCCCCGGTGATGGCCGCATTTCGTGACTGGCTGGCCGCCGAGTGTGCGGGACGGTGCAAATTCATCTCGGACAACAACGGGTTCGACTGGCAATTCATCAATTGGTATTTCCACCATTTCCAGGGCGAGAACCCGTTCGGCTTCAGTTCGACGAACCTGGGCAGCCTGTACAAAGGGCTGGTCAAGGACATGTTCGTCAATTTCAAGCACCTGCGAAAAACCCGGCACACACATCACCCGGTCGACGATGCCCGAGGCAACGCCGAGGCGCTGCTGGCGATGAGTGAGCAATCGGGACTGCGAATCCGCTGGGACTGACCAGCGTCACAGACCGCGTCTTCAGGCCACCCACATAACCCGCTTGGCGAGAACTCGAATATGCGTGAAATCGAACCTGGACGACTGTGGATCGGCAACTCAGGCGATCTGCAGGATCCTGCCCGATGGCTGCCCCTGAATGTTGAAGCCGTCGTCGAACTGGCTGACAGCGAGCCCGCAGCCCACCTGCCTCGACACCTCATCCATTGCCGGTTTCCGCTCGCGGACGGGGGCGAAAATCCCGACTGGCTGATCCGCATCGCCGCTCAGACCGTCGCCGACTTGATCCGCGACCGCATCCCGACGCTGGTGGCCTGTGCCTGGGGAATGAGTCGGTCGCTCGTGACGGTCGCCACGGGATTGGCTCTCGTCCGACGGTCTTCCATTCGGCAGGAATTGCTGTCGCTGACGGCGACTGGACCAGCTGATGTCTCGCCAGCGCTCGTAGCTCAATTTCAAGCGGTCTGTGAGCGGGCCTGACAGCGCGCACCCGACTCCGCATCCCACGATTTACGATGGTGTGCCGCGGTTGTAAGCTCTCCGTAGGCGTTTCCGATTCTCTCGCCCCCGGCACGTCGCGATGGCCTTGACCGCACTGACAATCCAGGGTTACCGGTCGCTCCGCGATGTGCGACTCCCCCTCGGGCCCTTGAATGTGATCACCGGCCCGAACGGAGCGGGGAAATCGAACCTGTACCGCGTCCTCTGGTTGCTGTCGCGCATCTGTGAAGGGGATTTCGCGCAGTCGCTGGCGCGTGAGGGGGGCCTCATCTCGGCTCTGTGGGCGGGACCGCGGACCAGCACCAAGCCCCATCGCCTGGTGCTGGGTTTTCAGACCGACAGTTATGCCTACGAGCTGAGCTGTGGCTTTCCCCCGCCCATCCCGGGGGAGCCGTCGCTGTTCTGCTACGACGCCCAGATCAAAGACGAGGCCATCTGGCATGGCGCACGCCGTAAACCCTCGACGCTGATGCTGGAACGGGGCATCGGTCATACCCGGGTCCGCGACGTGGAAGGCAACCGGGTGGACTATCCGCTCGCGCTGTCGGAAAACGAGTCGGTTCTCTCGCAACTCCGCGATCCGCAGCGCTTCCCCGAATTGTTTTCGATTCGCGACGAAGTCCGGGGCTGGCGGTTCTACCACACCTTTCGGACCGACGACGAGGCGCCGCTCCGGTCACCCCAGATCAGCGTCCGCACCCCCGTCCTCAGCCACGACGGGCGCGACCTCGCCGCGGCGTTACAGACCATCATCGAAATGGGTGGCCAGAAGTACCTCGACGAGGCGATCGACCAGGCCCTGCCCGGCCGACAACTGGAGATTCTCTCCAACAGCCCGGATGTCAGGCAGAAATCGCCCCGCCTGCTGGAACTCACCGTGGCGCTGCACACGGCAGGCTGCACCCGCCCGCTGTTGGCCCGGGAACTGTCGGACGGCACCTTGAAATATCTGTGCCTGGTCGCGGCCCTCTTGACCGAGCGTCCCTCCGGATTGATCGCCTTGA
>JAFEBR010000518.1 GCA_018242565.1 Planctomycetota bacterium
CCCTGTCAATTACCCACATCTCTGCGTGTGTCGGGGCCGAAGGCGTCCCAGGCGAGGGCCAAGTCGACGAGACGTCGGATGCCTCGCCAGACACATTCTGATCCGGGCGCCAGATCACCACTTCGATTGTTGTGTCCCCCGAGCTGCGCCAGCAGCGTCATGATTTCCCCGAGTCGGGGCACCTTCTTTGGAAGTTTCTTCTTCGTGACGACGCACCACACGGCTTTCCATTCGCTCTCGGTAAAGTACGCGGTCGATGGCGCATTCGGCACGGTCCGGTTCAACAGGGTCAAATACTGCACGCGCCACCCTACGATCATGTACATCGCCACGGCCCGGTGCAGGCGATCCCCTGTCTCCAGGTAGATCTGTTCCACCTGGCAGCCGGTTTTCAGCGTCCGAAAAAACGTTTCGATCGCCCACCGTGCCCTGTAATAGTCGATGACCTTGAGAATCTGTTCCATGGTCTTGATCGGCAGCGACGTGACCAGCAACCACGAGATATCGGTGTCATCTTGGGGGCCGTTGATCTCCTCCACCAGGATCGCGTTTTGCTGCCGAATACCGAGTTGGGCACGATTGTGTGGCGGCTTGATCGTGACCTGTTGGGCGCGAATCTCCACCTCGGCTTGTCGCGCAGCGCGGTTTGGTGTCTGTACGAGGTCGATGGTTCTCCGTCCACGACAGGCTGATTGACGCAATTCGTCCAGCATCTTGCGGTACGTATAGGGCCCCGCCTCCAGGTCCCGCTCGGGAGTGCACCGGTCCCCGTCGCCGCGGATGATGTAGTCAGTTTTCCTGCCCAATTCCCGTTCAGCCATCACGTAGATCTCGAAAATGTCTGCTTCGCGATCCGCAATGCTGACGATCTGCGTATTCGGACACTCTTTTCTCAGGCGACACGCCAGATCATATCCGTCGAGCCAACGGTGACTCTCCATTTCCTCGATGGGCAGCGAGCGCCTTTCTCGGCGTTTTCCCTTTCCCAGGGACTCCGGAGTGCGGGAATAGAATTCGTGACCTACGACGCCCAGGCATAATTTGTCCGGCGTGACCGCCAGGCTGACATGTGCGTAAAACCCACAGCGGTCCTCTGCCGTCAGGCACCCCACACCCGCGGGATTATGGGCTGAATAATCCAGTTCGGTGGTATCCTGAATCACCAGCACGACGGACTCGGCCTGCATCCGTTGCACAGTTGCCGCGCGATGAGGCTCCATCAGATTTTCCGGTGTGACCTTCTCGTTGTCGAAAAATCGGTAAGCGGCCTTCGTCTGGCTCCAGCCATCCGAAGCAGCGTTGATGCTGGCTTCTGTATCGGATGCCAGCGATTCCAGGACGATCTTCGCACGAACATTCAATCGTGCATCTCCCAGATTGATTCCGTCCAGTTCCGACGCGATTCCATCGCTCATGGGCGCACTCCGAAGATAACTTCTCAGGTGGAAGAACTTCGAGTGGCTGGCGCAAATTGTGTGCCAATCGTCGGGGAAAGCATCGGCCCGGAATCAAAAGATGTGGGTAATTGACAGGCAGGAGCCTCGCCCTCCCGATGCCGAATGATCGCCCTGCAGATGGCTTGCCCATGCGTCCCTTTGCACACCCCCCGCCCCACCGCTACGATATTTTCTTGCGAAAAACCTACCGGAATCACGCCGGGATCCTGCCTCGAGGATGACATCTTATGAAATTGCGATTCGGACTGGGTGTTTTGTTCATGGCCCTCGCAACGACCTCGCTGTCGGCGGCGCCGTTTGAGCTGAAAAAAGGGGACCACATCTGCATCATCGGCAATACGCTGGCCGAGCGAATGCAGCACGCCGGCTGGATGGAAACGCTGATCCAGTCGCGGTTTCCGCAGCACGAACTCGTGTTTCGCAACCTGGGTTACAGCGGCGACGAAATTGACCTGGGCAAACGGCTGCGGTCGATGGATTTCGGCAAGCCCGATCAATGGCTCGCCGGCGTGGCCCCAGTTCCCCAGCCTCAGAAACTGTCGAAGCGGGACGAAGTCCCCGAGAACCGGTTCGAGAAAACGAACACCAAGGCCGACGTGATCTTCGCGTTCTTCGGGTACAACGAATCGTACGCGGGCGAAGCGGGGCTGGCCCAGTTCAAGCAGGAACTCGACGCGTTCCTCAAGCACTCGCTGCAGCAGAAATACAATGGGCACAGCGCGCCCCGCATCGTGCTGTTCTCGCCCATTGCTCAGGAACCGGTCAATGACCCCAACCTGGCTCCGAAAGAAACCGTCGCCGCCAACAACCAGCGCATCGCCCTGTACGTGGGGGCCATGAAAGAGGTCGCGGCCAGCAACGAAGTCACGTTTGTCGATCTCTTCACTCCCACCCTCGCACACTTCCAGGCTGGGAAAGGTCCGCAACTGACGATCAACGGAGTCCACCTGAACCTGCAGGGGGACCAATTCGTGGGAAATGTCATCAGCCAGGCCCTGTTTGGACCGCTGTCGGACGCGCCCGCCGCCGCGAAGCTCGAAAAACTCCGCCAGGCGATCAACGACAAGAATTTCTACTGGTTCAATCGCTACCGTGCGACCGATGGCTTCTCGACCTTTGGCGAGCGCGCGTTCCTCAAATTCTCGGAAGGACCGGGAGGCTACGGCGAAGGGCGTTCAAACTACGGCACCGTCCAGCGCGAACTGGAAGTGCTCGACATTCTGACCGCCAATCGCGAACAGCAGGTCTGGGCCCTGGCCCAGGGGAAAGACCCAAAGGTTGATGATTCCAACCTCCCCCCGTTCTTCCCGGTTATCTCCAACAAGCCGGGACCGCTGGAAGGAGGCAAGCATCTCTACCTGCCCGCTGAAGAAGCGATTCAAAAAATGACGACGGGCCCGGGGCTCAAGGTCACTCTCTTCGCCTCGGAAGAACAGTTCCCCGAACTCGTAAACCCCGTGCAGATGGCGTTTGATACCAAAGGCCGGTTGTGGGTGGCGGCCTGGCGGACCTATCCGCACTGGAAGCCCACCGAAAAGATGGATGACAAGCTGCTCATTCTCGAAGACACCAACGGCGATGGCCGGGCCGATGTCTGCAAGACGTTTGCTGGCGATCTCCACAATCCCACCGGTTTCGAATTCTGGAACGGCGGCGTCCTGGTTTCGCAGGGGCCCGATCTGCTGTTCCTGAAAGACACCAATGGCGACGACAAGTACGACACGAAAGACCGGGTCATCCACGGTCTCGACACCGCCGACACGCATCACACGGCCAACAGCTTTGTGCTCGACCCGGGTGGCGCGCTGTACTTCCAGGAAGGGACCTTCCATCACACGCAGGTGGAATCTCCCTGGGGTCCCCCCCGCCGGGTCGCCAATGGGGCCGTGTTCCGGTACGAACCCCGCGCCCAGAAATTTGACGTCTACGTGTCGTTCGGGTTTGCCAATCCGCACGGGCACGTCTTCGACCGCTGGGGTCAGGACTTTGTGTGGGACGGCACCGGCGCCCAGCCTTACCATGCCGTGCTGTTTTCGGGGAGCGTCGATTTCCCCCACAAACACGCCGCCCCGCCGCAGGTTTACAAGCAGCGTACCCGCCCCTGCTCGGGGGTTGAAGTGCTCAGCAGCCGGCATTTCCCCGAAGACTTCCAGGGCAATCTGCTCGTGAACAACGTGATCGGTGTGCAGGGAATTCTGCGGTACAAGCTGCAGGATCAGGATTCGAGCTTCACCGCCGTGGAAGCTGATCCGATCGTGCTTTCGAGCGACCCGAACTTTCGCCCGGCCGACGTGGAAATCGGCCCCGATGGCGCGATCTGGTTTACCGACTGGAACAACCCCATCATCGGCCACATGCAGCACAATCTGCGTGACCCGAGCCGGGGTCGCGAACACGGTCGCGTCTACCGCGTGACTCACACCGGTCGCGACCTGCTCAAGTCCCCCGCGATCGCCGGGGAACCGGTCGAAAAACTGCTCGACCTGCTGAAGTCGCCCGAAGACCGGGTGCGGTCGCGGGCCCGCATCGAATTGAGCGGTCGGCCGACGGCCACCGTCATTCCCGCGGCGGCGAAGTGGGTGGCAGGGCTCGACGCCAAGTCCCCCGAATTTGAACACGACCGACTGGAAGGGCTGTGGCTGTACCAGAACCACAACGTGGTGAATCCTGAATTGCTCAAGCAGGTGCTGAAGTCTCCCGACTTCCGCGCCCGCGCCGCGGCCACCCGGATCATCGCCCACTGGAGCGACCGCCTGTCGAACCCGCTGGAACTGCTGCAGGTGCAGGTCAACGACGAACACCCGCGCGTTCGGCTGGAAGCGATCTGGGCGCTCAGCTTCTTCACCGGAGCCGACGCCGCCAAGGCCAACGACATCGTCGTCGAATCGCTGGTCCACCCGCAGGACAACTACCTGAAGTTCCTGCTGGAAGAAACCCTGAAGACCCTCGACCGCCGTGTCAAAGCGGCGACCTCGAAGTAACACGTATGTCTGGAACCATCGAGCCGGCCTGGTGTCTCCACCGGCCGGCTCGAATTTTTTCACCGCTTTGAACAGGCTTGCCAAGTCCGATGAAACGGCTGATTTCCCTGTTGATTGTCACCGCGGCCCTGCCGTCACTCGCCTGGAGTGACGAGCCGGTATCCGCCGTCGGTCCACTGATGAAGCTGTACCAGAGTGGCCGCCTGCCCGCCGAGCGACAACCGGCCGTCGTGGAAATGATCTGTAACCGCGGCAACGAACACGATCTGCGAGTGGTGTTCGACAAGGTCCTCGCCCCCGAGGGCATGCCCGAACCGCTGCGTCTCAAAACGCTTGGCTGGCTGAATGACACGGCCCACACCCGCAAATTGCGTCCCACGGGCGACCTCGGGGGCCTCGCCCAACTCGTGCGCGCCAAAAACCTGACGGTCGCCACGGCCGCCATTCGCCTGGCAGCGACACTGTCGATCAAAGAAGTTTCCCCCGACTTGCGGCAACTCGCCGGTGCCGCCGATTCATCTCCTGAGATCCGCCAGGCCGCCATCGAGGGCCTGGCCGCCATCGGGGGGACAGACAATCAGGCCGCGCTGCTGAAGCTCGCCGGTGCGGGGCAGGCCGTTCCGATCCGCATGCGGGCTGTGGCCGCGGTCGTCGAATTCGATGTCCAGGCCGCCGCACGCGAGGCTGCCGACCTGCTCAATCACGCCTCGGCTGACGATGACCCGGCGGTGATGCTCGACGCATTTCTCGAACACAAATCGGGCTCGGCGGTGCTGGCACAGGCGCTCCCGCAAGCCAAACTGCATGCCGACGTGGCCAAACGGGCGCTGCGCTACATGTACTCGGTGGGCCGAAATGATGCGGAACTCTCGAACGTGTTGAGTGCCGCGGCCGGGGTCGTCGCCGATCCTCCGCCCCCCACGCAAGATGAGGTCGCCGAACTCGTGCGCGAAGTGCTGGCACGGGGGGACGCCGCCCGGGGTGAGAAAATCTTCCGCCGCGCCGATCTGAGCTGCATGCGCTGCCACAGCGTGAGCCGGGCGGGGGGCCAGGTGGGCCCCGAGTTGAGTGCCGTGGGGGGTTCGTCGCCCGTCGATTACATGGTCAACGCGGTTCTCAATCCCAACCTGGCGGTGAAAGAGCAGTTCGTCACACGGATTTTTGAAACGACCGATGGCAAAGTGCTGACCGGCATCGTCATTGACCGCGACGAATCGCGCGTGCGGTTCCGCGACGCGCAGGGGAAGACGATCGTCCTGCCGGTCGCCGACATCGAAGCCGAGGCCGAGGGGAAGTCGATGATGCCGGCCGGCCTCACCAAGTTCTTAACGAAAGGCGAACTGCTCGACCTGATCCGGTTTGTCTCTGAGTTGGGGAAACCGGGCCCATACGCGGTCCAGCCGGGGAATACAATTCAGCGCTGGCGGGTACTGGTCCGTCCGTCGGCTGAGTTGACCGACGCGGTGCCGCACCTCGAGCAGATCCGCGAACTCTTGCAGAACTCGAATCCCGAACAGTGGAGCCCGGCGTACAGTCAGGTCGCGGGAGTGTTGCCACTCGATGAACTCCGACAAGGGAACCAGCGGACCGTCGTCTACCTGCGGGGTGAAGTGCAGGTGAATGAGCCAGGCCCGGTCGCCGTGAAGTTGGAAACGGGGGAACCGACGCACCTCTGGATCGACGCTGTCGCGTTCGATGACCAAAAGGATTGCGAAGTCACACTGGAGCCAGGCCGGCACCAGATTCTCGTACGCGTCGAGATTTCCAATCGCCCGGCACCGGGGCTGAAAGTGCAACTGACCCGCCCCGCCGGCTCGACCGCCCAGTGGGAAATCGTCGGCGGTTCGTGACCGGATCGCGTTCCTGTTGGCCAAGTCCGAGCCGGAATACACGAGCTCCCTGCGAGACGGCGTTTTTTGTGTCTCGTGCCCCCACAAGGGATCATGTGCGCAGCACGGGAGGCCACCCGACCGACGGTGCCCCGCGACCGCAGCCCCCAAGTGCGAACAGCTCTTGGAAAGTATTCATCTCGCTCCGTCGAGATGACCAGTGGTGACGTTCACCAACAATTCGACTTCTACAGGCCGAGTCGCGCGGCCCGTCGATCAAACTCGCGGCATGCGATTGGAGAGTCCGTTTTTGATCGTCGCAACCTCAACGTGCGAGCAGTTTGCGACAAGAGATTCTGCTGAAAATCTTGGATCGTGCGAATGTATTCATCTCGCTCCGTCGAGATGACCAGTGGCGACGTTCCCCCAACGATTCGACTCATCCAAACAGAGTCGTCGCGATGCCCGTCGATCAAACTCGCGGCATGCGATTGGGGAATCAGTTTTCGATGAGCACTGCCCACCCTCTGGCGGGCTGCGCGCATTTTCGCAGCCAGAACCTACTTCAACCCCCGGCGAATCAACAGCGCGTCAACCGTCGGCTCGGAGCCGCGGAAGGCTTTGTACGACGCCATTGGGTCACGGCTTGAGCCTCGGCTCAGGATCTCTTTGCGGAACGTCTGGCCGTTGGCTTCCGTGCAACCGCCGTTCGCCTGCATGTGGGCAAACGCATCGGCCGCCAGGCTTTCGCTCCACAGGTACGCGTAGTAGCTCGACGAGTATCCCCCCGACCAGATGTGCGCGAAATACGCCGTGCGGTAGCGAGGCGGAATGGCCGGATGATTCATCCCAGCTTTCTTGAGGATCTCGGCTTCAAATTTCTCGATGTCATCGGGAATCTGTTCGCTGGTCAGCGAATGCCATTCGAGATCGAGCAGCGCCGCCGCCAGGTACTCCAGCGTTTCGAACCCCTTGTTGAAATTCTTGGCGCGGATGGCCTTGTCGAGCAGCGTCTTGGGAATGGGGTCTCCCGTCTGATAGTGCCGGGCGTAGTTGGCGAGAATCTCGGGCTGGATCGCCCAGTCTTCTTCGAAGGTCGAGGGAAACTCGACGAAATCACGTGGCGTGTTGGTCCCCGAGACCGTGGGATAGGTCACATCGGAAAACAGACCATGCACCGCGTGCCCCATCTCATGGAACAGGGTCGTCACATTGTCAAAGCTGATCAGTGCCGGTTCCCCGTCGGCGGGACGCGAGATGTTCAGATTGTTCACGACCACGGGCTGCTGCTGCAACAACTTCGTCTGATCGACGAACGAATTCATCCAGGCGCCGCCCCGCTTCGTGTCGCGCTGGAAGTAGTCGGCGTAGAACAGGCCGATCTGCGACCCGTCACGATCGAGGACGTCGAACACCCGCACATCGGGATGATACACCGGCAGGTCGTTGCGTTCGCGAAAGGAAATTCCGAACAGCTTGTGCATTGTGAAGAACACGCCATTCTTCAGGACTGAATCGAGTTTGAAGTACGGGCGGATCGCCGCTTCGTCCACCTGGTAACGGGCCTTGCGGACTTTCTCGGCGTAATATTCCCAGTCCCATGGCTCGAGGGGATGGCTCGCCCCCGATTCCTTGATCATTGCCTCCAGGTCTTTCGCTTCCTGGCGGACGCGTTCCATCACGCC
>JAFEBR010000051.1 GCA_018242565.1 Planctomycetota bacterium
CCCATGATGGAACCGGCCTGCGACAGGTCCGAGTCGGCGGCGCTGCGGGCGGTGGCGATCACGGTACCGTCATCTTTCGAGTGTCCCGCGTCGGCATCATCGACCGTACCGCCGCGCGGCAGCACTTTGGCGAGTCCCCAGTCCATGACCTGAACTTCGCCAAACGAACCGACCATGACGTTGGACGGTTTGAGATCGCGGTGAATGACGCCCCGGGCATGCGCATAAGCCATCGTCTGACAGATCGACTCGAAAATCGACAAGAGTCGCGGCAATCCGTCGGTCACCGATTTCCGATTGGCGAGGATCTCGGCCAGCGTGTGTCCTTTCACCAGCTTCATCGCGAAATAAGGCCGGCGGTCTCCGAACGCGCCGAGTTCGTAGACGGGGACAATCCCGGGGTGCTGCAACTGCCCGGCGATCTGAGCCTCTTCAATGAACCGTCGGACCATGTCGGGCTGGTCGCGGTGCGATTCCAGCAGAATCTTCACGGCCAGGTCGCGACCGAGATCGGCATCCCGCCCTTTGAGCACGGCCCCCATGCCCCCCCGCGCGATTTCGCCAAAGATCTGTAAACGGGCAGAGCGTTGACTGACTTCCGGAACTTCGGAGGAAGAAGGCCGGATGACGGGGCCGGGTTCCGAAACCGAGTCGGCATCCCGCAGCAGGACAGGGGGAATCTGGCCGAATTCCTGGCCGAAAGCCTGCAGAATGCTCGACGAGGCCGGGCCGAAGAGCACGGTCACCGCAGCCGACTCAGAACCGGACGCCGCCAAACCGGCCTTCAGCAAACAGGCCGGGCACAATCCCGCCGGGGCGTCGGCCGGCCGTTTCGCGCCACACACTCGGCACAGATCAGAACCTGACATCGTGGTCTCTTTCTCTCGGTGTTGCGATGGATCCCCGCATCACAGGCTATATGACGAATCGAGCCGGAATGGTTACAGAGAATTTTTCCGGCTGCCTGGGCTCAGGCCAGCGCCTGCAGGAGCTCGGCGATTTCCGCATCGATATCGCCGGGATCGGCGAGCGTACGACCGACTTCCTCACGCAGAAGCTGGCGATAACGGCTGCGGAAGCGATGGGCGGCGATTTTGACTGCTCCCTCGCTCATCTGCAGCTCTTCGCCGATCTGCCGATACGACTCGCGCAGGTCACCCCCTTCGAGCAGGGGGCGCAGCAGCTCAAAGAGCTGTGACTTGCCCGCCCGGTTGGCTTCGGCTTCCAGGCGCGCCAGGACGTTGCCCAGCAAAACGATGGTCCAGCGTCGCTCGAACAACCGCTCGGGGGTGATTTCGTGCCCGGGTTCGTGGAGGTAACGGCCTTCCGCGTCGCGGGCGTCGATGGAAATCGGTCGGCGGCCTCCACCCCGTTTCGCCGCGCGGTCGTGGTCTCGGGCATGGGAGAGAAAGTGAGCACACGCCGTTCGCAAAAAGGCTCGAAAGCGGCCCCGGGCCGGATCGGCTTTGGTCAGATCACGACGTTCAATCAGGTCGGCCAGAAAGCCCTGGACCAGGTCGCAGGCATCTGCGGCGTTCAGTCCCTGTCGGCGGGCAAAGGCATACAGCGGATACCAGTAATCCCGGCACAGTTGCTCGAGTGCGTCGCGGCCCGATTGGTCGGTCGGGTCGCCAGCGCGCACGACCCGGCTCCAATGCGTCGTCGGGAAACCTGCGGGTGGCGAATGCTCGGACATGGTTTAAGTCAGCGTATCCTGTACCGGCACTGCATGAGCGTCAACGCGATATTCCAGATCGTTACGAGGACACCCGTTTTCTGTTGAGACGAACGGCATGACCCTCCTGAATCGAAGCGGCCTGTACTATAGCCGATCTTTTGAGACTGGCATCTCTCGGGAGACCACGGCCAGCGTCCTGGTGACGCCTCTCACCGCAAGCGGCTTGCTGTCTACTCGGCGTAATCGTCGTAACCACTGCTTTCGCACTGGCCGGTGCAAACAGGGACGGGCAGATCGATGCGAACTTGCGAGCCCAGCCAGCAGGGACGTCGCGGAGCCGGGAAAGTGGGCGACGCAGGCGGATGCTGACGGAGGCCGCAAATCGACTCGAATGAGTGCAACCAATGAGTTGAGTTGTATCTTCGCCGTTTGTTTGTCAGACGATCGACCAGCGTTCCCTACGAAGACGTCAGGTAAAAACGAAACACACGAAGTTCTAAAATGCGCACGCGGTGCATGACATTGGTAAGACCATTGGGTTCTTGAAACCAGCCCAAGATTCTTGGCACTCAGAAATCGTTTGCCAGCATGTCGGCACCTGAAGACGCTTTCACTTCACATCGGCCGGGTTTGAAAAGGGCTCACGCAAAGCCGCGAAGGCGCAAAGAATCTCGCGGCGAACGGTCATTTGCGGACAGGCCCCGATCTCGACAGATCGGTTATGCATGCAGAGTCGTTGCTTCAATTCACGTCCTTCATTTTCATTTTGGACGTTCCCAAAAACTTCTTTGCGTCTTTGAGGCTTTGCGTGAGATCTGGCGCAATGTCAGTTTGGATTATCTTCGGTCTGCGCAACCCTTTCAGGATTCGTGAGGATCAACACCCGATTCACCCGGTGTAGCCCGGTCGCGTGCAACACCGGGTTCGCCTGCGTAACGCCTTCGGAGTATTTGTATCCAACCGACTTTCCATTCCCCACAGCGATTCGTTTCCTGATAGCCGGGAAATCGGAGAGCTCGATTCACGGAGAGAGACGACTGCTGTCGGTTGACAATCTTGCGAAGTGGGATCCCCGAAAGGCGTCACGAGAGCGCCCCCTAATTCGAAGGGGGCATCGCTTTGTCCGCGAACTGATTCACGATTTTCTGCCAGTGCGCGGTTTCGGCCTGGTCTCCGATTTCACGGGCTCGGTTCAGCAGCCGGCTGGCGAGTTCGGGTTTGTCCGACTCTGTGGCCGCTGCGTACTCGGCTCGCAGCCAGTGGAGCTTGTCGGCGGCCAGGTAACCGGGGAAGGGGAAGTCGGGATCGGGGACCGGAAGACCGGCGAGTTCCTGGTGCTTCTGTTCCCAAGCCTCTGCATTCCATTTGACGAACTCGCCCGTGTCGCCCAGTTCTCCCCGCACGGCGACCTGCGCCCACAGTTCGAGCATGGCCGGAGGAATCGCTTCGCAGTTGGTCGGGATCACATAAACGCAGCGTCCGGCCCACTCCCGCATTTCCGGTACGACTGCAATCCATCCGTATTGAGCCAAATAACCAATGGAGGCCATGCCCCAATCAGCGCGAATGAAATTGAACTCTTTGTCGGTTTGTGTATCGATCAGGCGATAATGCGTCGAACCAAATCCATCGTCTTCACGGCCCAGAACGAACCGCCCGTCAGCAGCGAACTTGGCGAGATCTGGATGGAATCGACGCCCCGGAGGCGGAATCAGGCGTTGCCACGATCGTGCATCAACAAGTCGTCCACTTTCCAAATGGAACATGCCGTCGGTGCCACCCGCGTTCACGGTCGTCGGTGGGCAAACCCGCAGGAGTTCAGAATTGTCCGGCGAAAAAACCTCACACCATTGCTGCTGACGCGCACGACTCGGCACCCGGTCAAACAACTCATTTCCGAGGAACGCGGGTGTTGTGACGCGAACCTGTTCCGGAATGTCCCGCGGTTCCCACGTCTCGGTATTCCAGGCGCGGTAGCGCCCCGACGCGCTCCAGTGTGTGGTGACGAGCCAGCGGCCGCTCTGGCTGATGAGCTCCGGTCGCCCAAAAAAGTCGGGCAAACGCGAGACGAGTCGGCCGTCATCGGCTGAGAGCACCAACCCGGTGGCGCCGCGTGTCTGCCCCGCGAGATCGTCTTCGGGAGTCTTGCGCGGGTCCGTGTAGCCGACGATCCACTTCTCTCCAGCAAAATGAAACCGCATGGTCGTCACTTCGACGTCGGGGATTTGCAGCGATGTCACAAGATGGCCGGTTTGTGCATCCCACAGTTCCACCGGACCAGTTTCGATCAAGCGGGAATCCTTTTGGGAAACGGAGCGCGTCAACAGTCGCGTGTTCGAAACTTGCACCGCAGACTCCTCGGGAATGCTGCGGGGATTGAGATCGGTCCATGAGAACCGGTTCGGTCGCGGTTCGGTTTCGAATCGATACGTTCCGTCGAGGCCAGTCCACAAGCGCACGACACCATCGAGCGAGTCGGTGAATACGGTCTCTCCGTTCGGGCTGAATCCGCAGTGCATCACCCGTTCGTCAGCCCGGCGGAGAACGGCAATCAGCCGGCCCGTGCGAGAGTCCCAGAGTCGGGGAATGAAGTCCGAATCGCGAGTCAAGATTCGCAAGGCGTTCGGAGACAGGTCAATCGAAACGATCTCTGCATCGCCAATCCTGATCGAAGGGAGGAGTGAGGCAAACTTTTGTCCCTGCGCCAACACCGCCATCGCCACGAATTCTCGCAACGCGTTGTAGCTTCCCCGTGAATCATCCCATTCACGGTGCGCGGCATGAAGGTCCGGAAGGTCCTGATTGTCCTTACCGATCCATTCGAATTTCATTTTCTCGGCACCCGGAATTGTCTGCTTCGCCGGTCGCGCCAGCCGCAGCAGGCCGATTTTTTCGTCGGTCTTCAGTTCGGCGAGATCCAGATCGACTTGCAGGCTCCGCGCTCGGATCTCGGCGTCGAGACGCGCCTCGAAATGGGCCAGAGCTTCCTGGTTGAGCTGGACCGTTTTTCGTCTCGCCTCCTCCGCGTTCTCCTCGGCTTGAACCTGCCTCATTTCGGCGATCATTCTGGCCTCGAGTGCTTCTTTTTCCGCCTGCTTCGCCAGCGTCTCGGCCCGTGTCGAGCGCACCGCCAGGTACATCCCCACCGTCGCGGCACCGATGGCCATGCACACGAACGTACTTACGACCCCCAAGGTTCCGCGATTCTTTCGAAACGCCTTCCGCAGCCGATACGCCAGCGTTGGCGGGCAGGCCTCCACCGCGTCGCCGGCCAGATACCGTTGAATGTCCTTCGCCAGGCCGTTCGCCGTGTCGTAGCGCCGCGTGCGGTCCTTCTCGAGGGCCTTCATCACGATCCAGTCGATTTCCCCTTGCATCAGGGCCGAGAGTTTCCCTGGGTCGGATTGCCGGGTGGCGGCGATGCTGGCCTTGGCTTGCGACGTGCTGAGCCGTTGGCTTGGCCGCGGCGGTTCTTCATCACGCACAATTCGCAACACCTCGTCGAGGGCGGCCTGCTTCAAGCGCTCCTTCTCGATGGGCGGGCTGCCGGCCAGCATTTCATACAGCAGCACACCCAGGGCATACACATCGGCCCGAGTGTCTACGTCGAGCTGGTTGAATGTGGCCTGCTCGGGCGCCATGTAGGCCGGCGTGCCGACGAGTGCCCCAAAACCGGTGTAAATTGTCTTCTCGGTGAATTGCTGCCCCATGGCTTTGGCGACACCGAAGTCGATGACTTTCGGGACCGGCGATTCATCGTGCAGTGCCACCAGCACATTCGACGGCTTGATGTCGCGGTGGATGATCCCTTTCATGTGGGCGTGCTGAATGGCGAGGCACACGGGGATCAACAACTCCAGCCGTTCCCGGGCGGACAGCCGACGGGCGTCGCAGAACTCGGTGATCGGCGTCCCTTTCACCAGTTCCATGACGAAGTAAGGGCGGCCATCCGTTGTGGTGCCAGCGTCGAGCACCCTGGCAATGTTCGGGTGGTCCATGACGGCCAGTGCCTGCCGTTCGGCTTCGAAGCGTCCCAACACGCTCCGCGAATCCATGCCCGGCTTGATCAGTTTGAGGGCGACGCGTCGCTTCAGCGGTTCCAGCTGATCGGCCACCCACACTTCTCCCATCCCCCCTTCGCCGATCTTTTCGAGCAGCTTGTACCGGCCGGCAATCACATTGCCCGCCCGCTCGCGTTCGCCCTGATAGCCGGCCGTTGCCTCGGCTACGGGTGACGAGGCGGGTTGCAGGAAGCTGCCGACCTGCGGGTGCGCGGCCAGCAGGCGATCGACCCGTCGGCGCAAGTCGGCATCGCCACCGCAGGCGTGATCGAGGAATGCCGCCCGCTCATCGGGAGACCCTTTTTCCAGGGCGGCGAAAAACAAGGCTTCGGCGGGAGACTGCTCGGTCATCGGTCTGACTCCAATCGAAAACGGCTCCCTGGTTTGACAGGGAGAACGCGGATCTCAACGGGTGAAATGGTTCTGTCTGATTCTCATGCGAGAAAACGGGTCGAACCCCTTCACTCGTCAGCCGATTTTTCTGGAATTTCCTCAAATTGCAGTTCGCTGAACAGCCAGGTGCGGGTGAAAGCCCACCAGCGCTCGGCGGTTGACAGCGAAATTCCCAGGGATTTGGCCGCATCGGGCATCGAGAGCCCGGCGAAAAATCGCAGTTTGACCAGTTCCGCTTTGGCGGGTTCTTCAATTGCCAGACGGGTCAGCGCTTCATCCAGCGCCAGCAGATCGTCTGGAGACTCGGTGATGCGGTGATGATCTTGCAGGGGAATCCGCCGGCGTTCTCCGCCGTGTCGCACGGTCTGTTTGCGGCGGGCCGCATCGACCAGAATCCGCCGCATGGCCTCGGCGGCCGCGGCGAAAAAATGACCGCGGTGATCCCAACTCTGCCCCGCCTCCGTTCCCGCGCCGACGAGGCGCAGGTAGGCTTCGTGAACGAGTGCCGTGGCATTTAGAGTCTGGCCCGGCTGTTCCTGGGCCAGCCGTTGCGCCGCCAGTTGCCTGAGTTCGGCGTAAACCAGTGGCAGCAATTGAGCCGTCGCCTGCTCATCGCCGGCCTGAATGGACTGGATGATTCGCGTGACGTCACTCATCGGATAGGTCCTGTTCACTGGCCCACTCGAGGAGCTTCCGTTGCAAATCCCCTTTGCTCGGCAGGTAGAGCTGGTATTCGCGGGCGTGAATGTTGGCCTCTTTCGGGAGCGTGATTCGTACCAGGGCGGAGTTCTTTCTCTTGCAGAGGATGATGCCGATCGTGGGGTTCTCGTCCGTCATCTTGACTTCGCCGGTTGGTCAATTCCTTTTTGGCTCCGTTCTGCCGGAGACGATTTTGCAGTCGCTGATTGCAATTTCTTTGTTCCTGGCAATTTTCCAGTCGCTGTCTGGAAAATTGGTCCCCGATCCTGATAGTGCAGGAAAAAACTCCGCATGTTGGCGAGATTGCTCGCCGAAAAGCCTTTCCCGAATTCGGCAGTCAGACGTTCCGCGAGAGCCGCGAGCACCTCCTTCCCGTACGCGGCCCGGCCCTTGCCCTTCTGCTCCTGTTCAACAATCCGCCGGCCGATTTCGAAATTCGTGTGGACCTGCACGAGGTCGACGCCTCGGGCGACGGTGGCCCGGGCCGAGACGATCAGCTCGCGGACGTCTTTTACAAATGTATTCGTCAGTTTCATGTTGATTATTGGCTGCCGCTATGCGGATTCCCGATCGTAGAATAGACTTCGCGTTGTCCCGGGTTTCAAGTCAGTAAAAGTGCAGGACGAATACGCATACCGATGTTAGTCCCGGTAACGACTCGCGCCGGTGTCTCGATCGATAGCGATCATCCATCAAAGCCCCAGGAGATGCGATGAGTCCCGAGAAACAACTGGTGGTCCTGGGTGTCGCGTTGGGTTTGGGTGCCGTGGCCGGTTGGCGCTTGGGATGGTTACCTCGGTCCGGTCACGCGGCGCTGATCCTCCCGTTGCTGCTGCCTGCGCTGGGTTTCGGACTGATGATGGTGTTCTGCTGAGGCCATCCCTTGACGATGCTCGGTCCGAGCATCTGGTTTGCCAGCCCGCCGTTCTGTGCCGGCTACGCGTTTCACGTCACGCGTTCGGCTCGACGATCCGCCACGGCCTGGACGGGCTTTGTTCTCAGCTTGCTGGAAATCGTGTTCCATCTGGTCATGATTGTCGCGACCGCGATGGGATAATTGCCGAGGCAGAGGCTGTCGCGCACTCATGACACAGAGCCTGTTGCGAGATTTGTACGGACCCTTTCGGCGTCAGTATCCACGTTCCTTGGTTCGCCAGTGCGCACGACCCGGCCCCAATGCGTCGTCGGAAATCCGGCCGGGGGAGTGAACTCAGACATCGCGGTGAGACAGCGGTGCGTGTGCCAATCGGGAATCTGGGCCATCATAAGCGATACCGCCCCTCGTAACAGACGCAGCCCCGCGAGACTCC
>JAFEBR010000519.1 GCA_018242565.1 Planctomycetota bacterium
CCACTTGTACAGATCGCCTTCTGTACTCGGAATCGCCTGCCATTCGGGAGGCCCCTGGGTGGCCTTGGCGTATTCGTTGGAAAACGTTTCAGGACTCATCGAGGACGCGATCGTGTCCGCGATTTCCTTCTGCGACGGCCAGATGTCTTTCAAGAACACGTCCTGACCCGACTTGTCTTTGCCGATCGGCTCGGTCACCAGATCAATATCGGTGGTCCCAGCCAGAGCGTAGGCGACCACCAGCGGCGGACTCGCCAGGTAGTTCGCCTTAACCTGCGGGTTGACGCGGCCTTCGAAATTGCGATTTCCCGACAGGACGGCGGAGACCACCAGATTGCCCTGCTTGACCGCCTCGGACACCGGATCGGGCAATGGCCCGCTGTTCCCGATGCACGTCGTGCAACCGTAACCGACGGTGTTGAACCCCAGGGCATCCAGCGACTTGTCGAGCCCTGCACGCTGCAGATAGTCGGTCACCACGCGGCTCCCCGGAGCCAGGCTCGATTTCACCCACGGCTTGCGCGACAGCCCCTTGGCCACGGCGTTGCGGGCCACTAGACCGGCAGCGACCATCACCGAGGGATTGCTGGTGTTCGTGCAACTCGTGATGGCGGCAATTACGACCGCCCCGTCACTGATCTCGGTGCTCGCGCCATTCACCTGCAGTTTCACCACCGGCGAGGCCTCTGTCCGGGCAAAAGAACCCGACAGATCTTTGCGCCACTGCGATTTCATGTTCGCCAGCAGCACGCGATCTTGCGGTCGCTTGGGACCAGCCATCGAGGGGACCACGGTTCCCAGATCGAGTTCCAGAGTACTGCTGAACGACGGTTCGGGGGACTCGGCGGTCCGGAACATCCCCTGCTCTTTGTAGTAGCGTTCGACCAGGTCGACTTCGGCCTTGGTCCGGCCCGTGCGTTCCAGGAATCGCAGCGTTTCGGAATCGACCGGGAAGAAGCCCATGGTGGCTCCGTATTCCGGCGCCATGTTGGCCAGCGTCGCGCGATCGGGCAGGCTCATCGAATCCAGCCCGGGGCCGTAGAATTCCACAAACTTGTTGACCACTCCGTGCTTGCGGAGCATTTGAGTGACAGTCAGCACCAGGTCGGTGGCGGTCGAACCTTCTAGCAATTCGCCTGACAGACGAAAACCGACGACTTCCGGCAGCAGCATGTAAATCGGCTGCCCCAGCATGACCGCCTCGGCTTCGATGCCGCCGACACCCCAGCCCACGACGCCCAAGCCGTTGATCATCGTGGTATGGCTGTCGGTCCCCACGAGGCTGTCGGGGAACACAGTTCCGTCGCGCGTCAGCACGACCTTAGCCAGGTATTCGAGGTTGACCTGATGGACGATCCCGGTGGCTGGCGGCACAACGCGGAAATTGTTGAAGGCTTTCTGCCCCCAGCGCAGAAACTGGTAGCGCTCGACGTTGCGCTCAAATTCCCGCTGGACGTTCTGTTCCAGCGATTGGCCGGTGCCGAAGTAATCCACCTGCACCGAGTGGTCAATCACCAGGTCGCACGGCACGAGGGGCTGGATCTTTTTCGGATCTCCGCCCATCCGCACCATGGCGCTGCGCAGGGCAGCCAGATCGACGACGGCCGGAACCCCGGTGAAGTCCTGCAAGACCACGCGGCCCGGCATGAAGGGGATTTCCACCTGCTTCGGAGCCTTGGCGTCCCAATTCGCCAGGTCCACGATGTGGCTTTCATTAACGATAAAGTTATCGAGTTTGCGCAGGCACGCTTCCAACAGCACGCGCATCGAAAACGGCAGCTTGTCGATCGGTCCGACTTTGTCGGCCGCCAGTTTTTTCAAACTGTAGTAGGTAAACTCGCCGCTGTTGGTTTTCAGACGGGATTGGGCACCAAAATGGTTCGTCGCAGCCACCGTGAATCTCTCCTTCGCAATAAAACGGGCGTCAAATCCCGACGGGACCCCGGGCCGGCAGCGCCGCACCCGAATGCCCCATTCGCCAGGCGCTGGGCCTGTTCAACCACACGGCCAGAACATCCGCCTGCATCATCGTCCGGCGGGGTTCAAAACCTGACCTAAACCTGTGGAGATGCTATCAACCCACACGCCCCCCTGCCAGCATTCAAGGATTGCCGTTTTTCTGCAAGATTTGACCAGTGGATCCGGTACCCGATCGTCACCGTTCGCCCCATTGAAAACCGATTAAAAATCGGTTCAATCGCCGG
>JAFEBR010000520.1 GCA_018242565.1 Planctomycetota bacterium
AGTCGATACCAAACCGCTGCGTGAAAGCCGTCTCGTCGATGCCCCCCAGCACAGACACCAGCCGCGCCTCGTCGAACACGGCCACGTCATCCCGACCGCGCAGCGTTTTTGTACGTCCTTTGCGGCGGATGAATTCCAGAGTCGTTCCATCCCCGGCCTGGAGCAGCCCCCCCACTCGTAAATCGGGATGCGGATGGCGGAAGTTGTCGGTCGTCTGCTGGGGAATGCCGTACAACCAGTTCCGCAGCGCCCGCAGTGCTGAACTCTTGCCCGCTTCATTGGGCCCATGCACCAGATGCAGACCGGTGTCCGGGGTGAATTCGAGAGATTTTTCGGCAAAGGGCCCGAAGGCCAACAGATCCAGTCGGAGAATTCTCATCGGCCCGCTCCTTCACGCAAGCGACTCATGAGCA
This sequence comes from Planctomycetota bacterium, assembly GCA_018242565.1. Classification (GTDB taxonomy): domain Bacteria; phylum Planctomycetota; class Planctomycetia; order Planctomycetales; family Planctomycetaceae; genus JACQFH01. The sequence continues at coordinate 414 of JAFEBR010000520.1, forward strand.
ACGGCTCAACCTCGTCGAGCCAGTGCCGCAACAGGTCCGGATTATTGAATGCCATGGCATCCTCGCCATGCGTCAGTTCATCAGGCAGTTTGCGCTGCAAGTCGCCGAGTTCCTCGGCCAGCCCCGCCAATTCCGCCGGGTCATTGCGCAGCTCTTCGAGGATGGCCTGCAAGGTCCCAACCGGCCCCGCCTGATCGGTGATTTCGCCGGATTCTTGCCGGGGAGTGGTCTGCCATTTGATTTTTTCAATCCACACCTGCCGACTGGAGCTTGAGAACACCGACGCCCGCAGTTCATTCGACCATCGCACCTGATCGGCCCGCAAAGCCTCATGGGTGGCCGCCGCACCAGTCACAACGATCCGTACAGCTAAAGGCACTCCATCGTGCAGACTTGCCAGCCGTTCGAGCTCGATAGCGAACCGATCGAGAATCTCGGGGGGCTGCCTGGTCTGGCCAATATCGACGACGCAGATTTCCCAGCGGAAGACATCGAGCGGAACAAAGTCGAGATGGCACGTACTCTGCGCATCGACAGTGACGACGTAACAGCCTTTCGCTCCGTTTTCGCGAATGTGCCGCCCCTGAATATTTCCGGGAAATACAATGTGTGGATCGGCAAAACAGATCTGCCGATTGTGGACATGGCCCAGCGCCCAATAGTCGTAACCTTTTTGCCGCAGGTCGTCGATCGTGCAGGGAGCGTACGGTTCATGACCTTCGGCGCCGTCGAGCGAAGTGTGCAGCAGGCCGATATTAAACAATCCCGATTTTTTCGAGGGATAACCACGGGCCAGATTGCCAAACTCGCCCGCTTTTTCGAAGGACTGCCCGTGAATGGCAACCCCCAGGTCAGCGAACCGCGACAATTTGGCGCTTCCTGGTTTCCCGGCGGGGAGCATCTCCACATTGTCGGGTAGTTGCAACGACCGGGTCATCTTGTTGGCCGCATCGTGGTTACCACTGATCAGCACCACCGGAATGCCTGCCTCGCGCAGCCGATGCATTCGATTGACGAAGTACAGGCCCGTGTTGTGGTCCTTCCAATCGCCGTCATACAGATCACCGGCGATCAGAACGAAGTCCACCTTCCGAGCGATCGCCAGGTCAATCAGATTATCGAGAGCTCGCCGGGTCGCGCCCCGGATTTCGTCGACGGGTGCACCGGGATATTTTTCGAGTCCCTTGAGGGGACTGTCGAGATGGACATCGGCAGCGTGAATAAATCGCAACATGGAGTGGCCAGGCCTCAGACAGTATTCGCAAACTTTTCAGTAACGGCGGTGTTCGGAGTGTACGCCAATCCACCGTGGAACGCACGTGCGATTGACGGAGTGATGCTGTTCAACACGGTCCGATGCATGCCACGAATCTGGCTGCTCAAAGCGGCGAGCAACGTCAGACATTGCGACGTAATACCTGGCACTGGACGCCCACCTCAAACCGCACGCCCACAACCAGCGCAGCCCCAAATCTGGCCATTGAAACGCCTGATTATGCCGACAACGGTCCGAAAGTTCCGAGATTTCCGAAGATAACGGAAGTTTTTTCGAAGACGGCCGCCGAGGGATACCGAACAAACAAGTCACGTGAGCGCCGCTGGGCCTCGCGAGCCGCAGGAATTACGGAGAATCGCATGCACATCCAGGGCGGGATGCAAACCTCGAAGTATTCGATTGTCATCTGGGACAAGGTCGAAGACATCGATCGGCCGGCTTGGGAATCTGTGCGAGATCCAGACGATTTGTTTATGGATCCGCGGATGCTGCGTGCGACGGCCGACTCGCTGGCCGAGTCAGACTCGTTCAGCTTTGTGCTCGTGCGAGATCCAGATGGGCGGCCCGTCGCCGTGACCTGCCTGTGGCGTTGTACGGTTGAAGGCACGCTGCTGGCACAGGAACACTGGATGATTCGTGCGGTAAAACACGCCGCACAGTTTCTGGCCACAGTCAATGTCCACCGCGTCCTGATCTGTGGCATGCCGATTTCGGTGGGTCGCAGCAATCTGAGATTTGCTCCAGGCGCCGACAAATCTCAGATCCTGCAAATCCTGAACGACAAACTGGAAGCGATCGCCCGGGCGGAGCGTTTGCGGTGCGTGATCTTCAAAGAGTTCGAAGCCCATGAACTCGACTTCTCGGATGCATTGCAGGAATTGGGCTACAAGCGAGCCCACAGCCTGCCGATGAATCAATCGAACCCGTCGAGCAAGTCTCTGTCGGAACACCTGGCCAAGGTCAACTCCAAGAGACGTTCGCAGATTAACGCCTCGCGCCGAAAACTCAATTCAGGAGCCGTCCGGCTGGTCGTGACCTCCGATCCCGACGAGGTGGCCGAATTGTACACCGACGAGGTCCACCGTCTGTATCACGCAGTGCTGGGCAAGACCGAAACCCGGCTCGAAACTCTGTCGGCCGAGTTTTTTCGGAATCTGTCACGGACGTTTCCCGAGAATACGACCTACTGCTTCATTCTGGATGGCGAGTCGGTCTGTGCCTTCGGAGTCGTTTTCTGCTCCGGCCGGGTCGCGTACCCGTTATATGTCGGGGTCGATTACGAACTGAATCAAGAATACGATCTGTATTTCAATGCCATGTACGCGATGCTGGATGCCAGCCTGCGGCGCGGCGTAGAACTCATCAGTTGGGGACAGACGGCAGATCAATTCAAGAAACTGAAACTCGATTGCTACCAGACTCCCCGCTATTTCTACCTCAAGGGGACGAACTGGCTGATGTCCGCCGTGATCAATTTCCTCTTCTCGCGTCTCTTTCCGGCGCGCGACATCCCGGTTCCAGCCGAAGAAACCAGCACCGTCCGGCGTGCGGCCTGAAACCGTGCCGATCAGCTGGGAACTCGAACGGCCGTGAGGCTGTTTCGCGGCCCGCCACGGCAATTCAACATCGCGGAAAATGCCGACCATCACGCCACGCGACTTGCACTCCCGGCAGTTTCCGAATCTTAAATCTCACCCCGGGGCACCATCAGGTTCGTAGCCGGGCGCGAGACCGTGATCAACTTGACAGTCGGGCATTCGCGGTCCAATAGTGACCTGTATCGCAATGATTCGGTACAAGGAGCGGACTATGGCTGCAGGCAAGTCGAAGAAAGGGGGCCCATCGCCCCCGCACACCGTCGAAAAGGTTGAATCAAAGGTGAACTCCGATCGATTCGGGGCCCCCGGTGACTGGCGTCCTAAAATTCTCGACGAGATCCGTCGCCTGATACGGGAAGTGGCCCCGGACATCATCGAAGAGCGGAAGTGGGCCAAGCCGACAAATCCCGAAGGAGTGCCCGTGTGGTCTCAAGAGGGAATCGTCTGTACGGGTGAGATCTACAAAGCGGTGGTCAAGCTGACCTTCGCCCGAGGTGCGTCCCTCGCAGACCCACACCGACTCTTCAATTCGAGCCTCGACGGCAAAACTCGCCGGGCGATCGACATCCGGGAAGGAGAAACGCTGGATGCCGTGGCATTTCAGGCTTTGATCCAGGCCGCGATTGCCGAGAATCTCAAACGCGCTAACGGATCGTGACCGCGTAGTTCCAAAGGCCAAGCCCCAGCGCCACCCCGCGATTGAAATCAAAGATGCTGGCCCCCTGGGTGAAGTGGCTGGTGACGCGGCACCCAGTCTCTGCTGTGCTCGGGTTCAGCCTGATTGCAAATTGATCCTGCCCCGGGGCATTCGCCAATCGCGCGGGTGCGGATGCTGTATCGGCATGGGTGGCGCGTGTGATTTGGACGTTGATTCGGCAATCCGCGCCGGGAATAATAGGACCGTTCTGTTTCGACATTAACAGAGCGGTTCCCTCGGATCGCTGAACCAGACACTTCCAACTCAACCCCGGGCACTCCTCATGCTCCTTCGATATTCGACCGCATTGATCCTTGGATTCACCGTAGGCATGACTCCGTCGGCTCACGCCGAAGACACGTGGGTCGACATGACATCGGCTCACACGGCATCGTTGCCGGAGCAACCCTGGCCGGGTGGCTGTGCCGGGGTGGTTGTGAATCGGCTGACGGGAGACGTCGTGGTCAATGTTGTTGGCCACGGTTTATGGAGCAGTTCGGATCGGGGCCAAACCTGGAAACGATTGTCCGGAGAAGTCGTCAGCGGGCGAGGCGAAACCGGGTGGTCCGTCCAAGTAGACCAGAACGATCCAAGACGCCTGGCAGTCTTTTCGCTCGATGGCGACGCGGGCTATACGACCGATGGCAAGAGTTGGCAGAAATTCACCAACCTCGGCCGAAACTGGGATTTCGGCTCTGTCGATTGGGGTACTCCTGAAGCACGCGTCATCCTGGCCGGTAAGCACGAATCCGCCGGCGAAGTCTACAAATCGAACGATGCCGGCGCAACCTGGACCAAACTGCCCATCGTCATGGATCCTCAGCGACAGCGCGAAGAATGCATGATTGGAGTGCTGAATGCACACACCTTCATTTACAGCCAGGCGAATGGCATCCACCGCAGTACCGATTCGGGTGTCACCTGGACTCGCGTTTCCGACTTGCAACCCCGATCCAAAATCCCCGTCCTATTCGAAAAAGCCCATTACCTGTGTACAACATCAGGACTGATCGTCAGTCGTGATCTCGGAGCCACCTGGCAACGGCAGGGAGCGAAAGTTGATCTCTGGCAGGGTCCCTTCTTCGGTGCGGACGAAAACACCCTGGTCGCCGTTGGTCCGCAGGGAATCTACAAGACAACCGACGCCGGCAACTCCTGGACGAGACTCTGCGGTCTCCGTCCCAACCCCAACCGGGCTTTTTCTTTCTCGCCAAACTGGTTCGGGACTTACGCCTGGGACCCCATCCACAACGTAATTTATGCCACCTGCATGTCCCACCCGGCGTATCGACTTGAGTTGTCACCCGACCGATGATGTACCGGGTCGGCTGATTGGTCCGGATTGATGACTTAAATACGTTTAAGCCACCCGACGGAGCTTTCTGAGAGTTTCCAGGAGCAAAGGCAGAGCGGATGTCCGAAAAACGCGGCCACTATTCGACCGAAAACACGATCCCCGTACTGGCCGTCTCCAATGTGGAAGCCAGTATCGCCTTTTATCGGGACACACTGGGGTTTCAGGAGGACTGGCGCGGCAGTGCCAGTCCGCTGTTCATCGCCTCGGTTTCCCGCAACCGCCACGCCATCATGCTCCAGCGGCGAACGCCAGCCGACCCCGGTTGGGTGTGGATTGGCGTCTCCAGTGTGTTGAAACTCTGGGAACAGATCCGGTCGACCGCTATTGAACGAGTTGTCCTGCGCCCGACCAATCAACAATACGCACTGGAAGTGCGCGTTCACGATCCAGATGGAAATACACTCTGGTTCGGATCGGAACCATTGGAAGGAATACCGTTCGGACAGACGCTATCGGATGATGACATTGCCCGACTCGCTTAGCCGACAGGTGTCGCGTTGCCAGGCGGGTTCCCACTCGCAAGACGCCACGTGCCGCCTGCAACCACGAAGCCTTCGTGTGCGGCAGACTCCGACTGACTACCCCGAGCAACGCTTAATGTGCATGCAATTGTTCATGCTCCACATCGTCGTGCGGGCGATTGTCCTGCCCCCGGCCGGCGGTCAGTTCGATTCGGTCTACGAATTTGACATTCGCACAGTCATCCAGTTCATCGGTATGACAAGCGGCGGCATTCCTAATCAAAAAGCGAATCGGGCCGCCGTTTTTGACCGGCAAAGGCTGCCCAGCCAGTCGATAGACGACGACTCCTTCGGCACGGACTGCCTCCAGCGGAATACTCGCATGAAAATTGTCCGCGCTGGCGTGCAGGGTCAGGTAGGTCGCCGCGGGTTTGGGTACCACTCGGGCCAGCAGAGACTCCAGCGTGACCCCATCCCCTTGCCGTTTGGGGTGAAACCGGCTGACGTCAGTGATCTGATCGGCGGCAGGAATTGCGGCAAAATCAGCGTAAGTCAGGTCCAACGGTTGAGACACTTCACCGTCGATGCGCAGGACGATTTCAGACATGGTACTCACGGCAGGTATTTCTGGAGACAGACTCTCGACGCCGTTATTTTAAGGCGTCACGGCAACGCGGGCAATCGGTTCCCCGCCGGTCTCTTAGCAAAAAAACCGCGGGACTGGCTTGATTGCGTTTACGATTCTGATACGGAACACTGGGTGCACCGCACGTCCCGCGGCAAGACTGATGGAATCGAAGCGACATGCGTCACCCTCAACAAGCACTGGTTTTGGTCCTGCGGACGATGGGCTGCCTCGATCTGGCGGCCCTGATTGCCGTCGCCATGCCGGGAGACTGGCTGGAAATCGCCCACCGCTGGGCTGGACTCGATACGTTTCCGGCAGAACCCATTGCCGGTTACCTGGCCCGGTCTGCATCGGCGATGTACGCACTGCATGGAGCGCTCCTGGTCTTCATCTCAAAGGACGTCGAACGTTACGCCCCTTTGATTCGATTTCTCGGGTATGCCGCGGTGATCCACGGTAGTGTCATGCTGGCAATCGACATCGCGATGCAGATGCCGATTTATTGGCAAATCGCCGAAGGCCCCTGCTTTGCCGGCCTGGGAGGAATCGTGTTGTGGCTCCAGGCCAAAGTGCGGCCCGCGCGGTAAATACGGTGGCGTCTGTGGCTCTCAGATTGACCACACTCCATGTAACCACACCCCAGGAAACCTGATCCGGAAAACCGCGAGGGGGTTCTGAAACCCAACCTGCCGATCAGGCCGTGGGAACCGCGATGTTGCTGGTTTCTGACCGGGGTGGACCTCCTATCCCGCCGGTCACGACCCGCACCGCTTCCGCCAGAATCAATAGCCCCAGGGTCGCTAAAACGAGAGCCACCCAGGGGACCGGATTTCCAAACGGTCCACTGGTATCGAAATTCGCATCGCGCAAGGTCGCCAGCAAGGGCCAGACGATGTTCACGAGAGCCCACATGCTCATCGTGTACATGAACACGCACGGCAGGCCCGTCACGAAAAAGACCCATTTGGCGCGGTAGGTGTTATAGAGCCAGACCGTCACCCCCAGCAGAGTCAGCGCCGCCAGCAATTGATTGCTGGCACCGAACAGATCCCAGAAGATGCGCCAGCGTTCCACGACCTTGCCATCTGCGTCCACGGGTTGCCAGATCAGGAAGATCAGCGGCACCCCTGCCGTCAGTGCCGTCGCCAGCCAGCGCCCGGCCTGACCGTGCAATCCGGTCAGTTCCTGCAGAATGTAGCGCCCCAGTCGGGTACAGACATCGAGCGTGTCATAGACGAATGTCGTAAACGCCATCAGCCCGAACGCGACCCCGAACGAAGGCGAAATCTTGATGACCCGCAGGAACTCACCAATGCCCCGGGCATACAGAAAATTGGGCCCCTTCTTCAGGTTCGGGTCCCCGTCGACGAGCATCATCACACAACACAAGGAGACAATGGCCACCATCGCTTCCAGCAACATGGAACCGTAACCGATCAACCGGGCATCAGTCTCTTTCCGCAACTGTTTCGACGTCGTCCCCGAGGCAATGATCGAATGGAATCCTGAACAGGCCCCACAGGCAATTGTGATGAACAGCATCGCAAACAATGACACGTCTTTACCTTTGACGTTGACGGTCCAATCCCGGAAAGCCGGATACTGAATTTCCTGACCACCCAGAATCAGTCCCAGCATCCCTCCCGCCAAAGCGACATACAGGAAGTAGCCGCCCAGATGTCCACGCGGTTGCAGCAACAGCCACATGGGGAGTACCGAGGCAATGACACAGTAAATGACCAGTGCGACGTTCCAGGCTTTCTGGGCCGATGCCGGAGAGAGATTCCAGATTTGGGCGATGTCGAAGGGAAAGTATTGGCCAACCCAGATCGCCAACCCCACCAGCGGAACGAAAATCACGGTGGCCCAGTTCACCGTCAACCGCGTGAACTTCAACAGCAACCCCATAATGATCGGCAGCGCCAGGTACAGGAGCGACGACGTCGCAATACCACCACCGGTGATCTTCTGAGGGAGCGGAGCCGACGCCGCCTGTTCCGCGGCGGCATCCGCTGCGGTCGCCACCGACCCATCGTCGAGAGTCAATTCTCCGAGGAACGACGTCGCGGTCACATCCGTGAAAGCGACGATAATGTAGACCAGCGCCAGCCAGACGAAGCTCAGGAACAACAAATATGAGCGCCGGCTCATGTGATCACGAACCACCTCGGCGATCGATCGTGCCTTATGCCGAATCGACGCCGTCAGCGCCGTCATGTCGTGGACACCGCCGATCAGAATCGAGCCACAGAGAATCCACAGCAGCGCCGGTAACCAGCCAAAGGTAATACCGGCCAGAATCGGCCCCACAATCGGGCCGGCCGCCGCAATCGCCGAAAAATGCTGGCTGAGCAGGAATTTCGAATCGATGGGAGCATAATCGACGTCATCCCGCATCGTGACTGCAGGGGTGGGCACGTCGTCTCGCAATTTCAACAGCCGCGCCAAGACCGGCCCGTACGAAAAATAGGCCGCCAGCAGACAGGCGGCAGAAATCAACACAATGGTCAACAGGCTCATCGATTCCTCACGAGTCAGGGCGCAGACACGAGTTTCTGGCCTCAGATTAACGAAAAATGCCTGCCCGAGGAAAGGGCGCCCGCGCCCGTTCCATCCTCACTCCGCGTCCCCTCACGTCGTCCGGATTCGGTTAATTTAGAAACCGGGGTAAAACCCAGGGAAAACCACTGAATTCAGCCTGTGACGAATCAATGGGCTCGGTATACGTCTCGTCCACCTGAACGGAACCGTGGCAACGCTTTCCGGCTTTGCTGTTGAGACCTAGAATGCAGATCTGACTTATTGCGGGCTCAACTCCGTAACAAGTCAGCGAAAGAAGCCGAAAGCCAAGTACCGCAGCCATCTGTCGCAAGTGAAGTCCCATGTCCAAGAAGACCGCCGAGCGTTCCAGGCACGACAAGTCACACGGCGCCGATCCCGCGGACGACCCCGCAGACGAATCGTCGGCGAAATCTCACCACCAGGAGGGCGAACCCGCCCACGGTGACAAAACGGGAACTGCGGTCGATCCCGCTGCCGCGCCAATTCTGCCCGAGCATTTCGTCAACCGGGAACTGAGCTGGCTGGAGTTCAATTCGCGGGTTCTGGAGGAAGCTGAGGACGAAACCAACCCCTTGCTGGAACGGTTGAAGTTTCTGTCGATTTTCAGCAGCAACCTCGACGAGTTCATGATGGTGCGGGTCTCGGGGGTCCGCTCGCAGATGCAGGGCATTGCCGATCCGGAAGACCAGTTGCCCGAGCGACTCACCAGCCAGGAACAGTTCGACCTGGTGCATGCCCGCACACATGATCTGGTCAATCGGCAATATCGCTGTTTTCGCGATGAGGTGCTGCCCAAGTTGTCAGCACAGGGCATCAGCCTGGTCGTGCCCGACAAACTCTCGGACGCGCAGAAGGCATTCATCGACGAGTATTTTCAAAATACGGTCTCCCCCGTTCTGACCCCGATGGCGATTGATCCCAGCCATCCCACTCCCCATCTGCGCAGCCGCGGTTTATACATTGCTGCCATCATTGAACAGAAAACGTATCGCCCCGGCGCGCCCAAAAAACTGCTGGCGGTCGTGCAGTTGCCGACGGTGCTGCCGCGCCTGATTCGCTTCCCGGGAGACAGCGATCAGTACATTCTGCTCGAACAGGTCGTTGCCTCGCGGCTTGCACAACTGTTTGGCGGCTTCGAAATCACCTGTTGGAGGACCATGCGGATTACTCGCGATTCCGATCTCGACATCGATGGTGATCAGGAGTTACGAGATCTGTCGGAAGCGGTCGAAGAGGGCCTTAAAGCGTTGCGACATCGTGAAGTGGTGCGACTGGAGTTAGCCGCGGGAACCAACGAAAAACTGCTCGAGCAGATCCGTCGCCCCATGAACATTCTGCCGCAGGAGTTGTACGAGATCGACGGACCACTCGATCTGACGGTGTTCATGGACTGGTATTCGAGTCTCGATCGTTATTCGAAACTGCGAGACGAGCCCTTTGTACCCCGACGTCCGGTGGGAATGGAAGAAGGGGCCGATGTCTTCGCGACGATCCGCAAGCGCGATGTTCTGGTCCATCACCCTTACGAATCCTTCCAGTGTGTCGTCGACTTCCTGACAGCCGCCGCAGAAGACCCTGACGTGCTGGCGATCAAACAGACGTTGTATCGAGCCGGAAATGAAAGCCCCATCGTGCGGGCCCTGATCAACGCCGCCGAAAAAGGCAAGAACGTCACGGCGGTAGTTGAACTGCTGGCCCGGTTCGATGAATCATCCAACGTACGGTGGGCCCGGCAGATGGAACGGGCCGGCGTGCATGTGGTCTACGGTTTCGTAAAACTGAAAACGCATTGCAAGGTCACACTGGTCGTACGGCGCGAACCCGAGAAATTGCGCCGGTATGTGCACCTGGGAACGGGCAATTACAACTCCGCCACCGCCAGGATCTACACCGATTTCGGGTTATTCACCTGCCGACGAAAATTCGGCGAAGACGCGTCGGCGCTGTTCAACTTTCTGACCGGGTACTCCAGCGGACATGCCTGGCAGCGCTTTACGATTTCCCCTGACGATCTGGAACCGAAGATCATTTCACTGATTGATCGCGAAGCCGAACGTGCCCGCAGCGGCCAGGGGGGCCGCATCATCGCCAAGCTGAACGCGCTGGTCGATTCACACGTCATCGAGTCGCTGTACCGCGCATCGCAAGCCGGCGTCAAAATTGACCTGCTCGTCCGGGGGTCGTGCTGTCTGCGTCCTGGAATCCCGGGAATCTCGGAAACAATTCGGGTCGTCAGCATTCTCGACCGGTTCCTGGAACACAGCCGAGTCTATGTGTTCGGAGCAGGCGACGATCCTGACGTATACCTGGCCAGTGCCGACTGGATGCCACGAAACTTCCGCCGTCGTGTGGAATTGATGTTTCCGTTGACCGAACCTCACTTGAAGCAACGCGTCGTTCAGGGAATCTTGCCCACCCTGTTGACGGATAACGTGAAAGCACGTGAAATGCAGGCCGATGGAACTTATCACCGGGTCACACGCGGGCCGAACGATAAGCCACTCCGGGCCCAGTTGCGGTTTCTGACAGACCCGCAAGTCATTGCCTTCGACAGACACATTGAGAATCGCTGACAGCGCCGTACCCCACCCGGCGAACAGCCGTCAGGAAACCGAACATTCGTCAAGCAGAGGAGAGACCGAGCCATGCACTCATCCGCAAACCGTCTGCGATTGGCCGCCGCAGTCCTGTTCACACTTGTGGCCGCTGGAACCAATCACGCCATGGCAGCCGACAAACTTCCGCTCCTGATCGTCGACGGTCAGAACAATCACACCTGGCAGGCGATGACGCCGGTCATGAAAGCAGAACTCGTGAAAACGGGCAGGTTTTCCGTCGATGTGGCCACCACCCCGCCGGGGGGTGCTCCCGCGGAAGACTGGGCTAAATTCCGCCCCGATTTTTCGAAGTACGCCGTGGTCCTCAGTAATTACAACGGAGACTTGTGGCCCGCCGAGGTGCAGGCTGCCCTGGTGAAGTTCGTGGGCAATGGCGGCGGACTGGTAATCATTCACGCGGCCAACAACGCGTTTCCCAGTTGGGGTGAGTGGAACAAGATGATCGGCCTGGGCTGGCGCGACCACAATTTCGGCGATCGAGTCACGGTCGATGAACGTGGCCGCCCGTTGCGAACCCCCAAGGGCGAAGGTCCCGGCGCGGGACATGGCTCGCAACACGAATTCGTGATCGATGTGCATGAGCCAGAACACCCCGTCATGCGCGGCATGCCCGAACACTGGAAACATGCCAATGATGAACTGTACCACGGACAGCGCGGCCCCGGCGCCGACATGCACATTCTGGCCAGTGCTCTGGCGGCTAAGGAAACTGGGGGCACCGGCGCCCGCGAACCGATGATCTGGTGGATTCCCTATGGCAAAGGACGGGTCTTCACCACCGTCATGGGACACGTCGGCGGCAACGACACGCGCTCGATTCGCTGTGTGGGTTTCATCACCGTGATGAATCGAGGGTGTGAATGGGCCGCGACCGGCACTGTCACATTACCGATCCCGGAGAATTTTCCCAAAGCCGATGCCACCAGTCTGGCCCCTGAAGCGCCAAAGTGAATTTCACCCCTGGTATTGGCGTGGCCGGACACAGCCTCGGCCCGGCTTCGAGACCGCGCCGCCGCACACGGCACGTCGACGATCATCAATGCCCAAGGGAGAAAGCACGCCGGACCAGTCGGCCGATTTCAGCTTGCTTGACGGCTCGAAAAGCGGCAGCCATCATCGGAGCATGCCCTCTGTGCCATCTCGCAATCCATTCTTCCGGTTGGCCGTATTCTGCAGCCTGGCCTTCATCGTGACCATTCTGGCCCTTTTGGCCAGCGTCTTTGGCGATGAACGGGCCCCTGTCGAGCAATTTCTCGATCGGCACATCGGAAAGATCCTGACCGTCGAAGTCCTGGCCATCATTGCGACCGGGTTACTGGCCCTCGTCGTCGACCGACGCGAAACACTGCGGTCGCAAATCGATTCTCCGAAAGCTCCTCATGACCCGCAGCATCCAGGCTGAAATCGAGCGCCTTCGCGACGAAATCCAGCGACACAATACCTTGTATTATGTCGAAGCGCGCCCCGAGATTTCTGATCTGGAATTCGACCGGCTGCTCCAGACTCTCACCGAACTCGAGCGGAAACATCCAGAATATGATTCGCCCGACAGCCCGACGCATAAAGTCGGTGGCGAACCGATTAGTGGATTCACGACCGTGCCACACCGCTTGCCGATGCTGTCGATCGACAACGTCTACGACGAAGAGGGTGTTCGTGAATTCGATGTGCGGATCCGCAAGCTGATCGAATCGGATGCGCCCCTTGAGTACGCCGTCGAATACAAAGTCGACGGGGTCGCCGTATCCCTGATCTATGAACAGGGCCGCCTGGTCCAGGGACTGACCCGGGGTGATGGCCGTCAGGGTGACGACATCACGCACAATGCGCGGACTCTGCTGGGAGTTCCCCTGAAGCTAAGGAGCCAGCACATTCCGCAAACTCTTGAGATCCGGGGAGAGGCGCTGATCAACAACGCTGATTTTGCGCATGTCCGCGCCACCCAGGTCGCTGCTGGAGAACAACCATTTGCAAATCCGCGTAACGCGACCGCCGGCGCCCTGAAACTGCTCGACCCGAAACTGTGCGCTCAACGCCGGGTCAGGTTTTTCGCACATTCCGCGGGATTTGTAGAGCCGGACCGTTTTCACGGCCACCAGGAATTCCTTTCTTTCGTAGCCCACGCCGGCGTGCCCGTCACGCCGCGTGTTAAAGTCCTGACAGGAATCGACGACGTGCTGACTCACTGTCAGATGCTCATGGAACAGATCCATGAACTCGAATTCGAGGTCGATGGTTTTGTGATCAAGGTCAACGACTTTGAAATGCGCCGCCGACTGGGTACCACCTCGAAAAGCCCGCGCTGGGTGATCGCCTACAAGTTTGAGCGTTACGAAGGCATCAGCCGGATCGAAGACATCACCGTGCAGGTGGGCAAAACTGGAACGCTGACCCCCGTCGCACACCTGGCCCCCGTGGAAATCGCGGGTACCACCGTCTCACGCGCCAGCCTGCACAATCGCGATGAATTGCAACGACTGGGAGTGCGGATCGGTGATTGGGTCGTCGTTGAAAAAGCTGGCAAAATCATTCCCCACGTGGTCCGGGTCGAAGAGCATCGTCGGGAGGGACACGAACGCGAATTCCTTTTCCCGCAGCATTGCCCGGAATGCCAGACGCACGCGGTCCAGGATGAAGGGGGCGTTTACATCCGCTGCCCGAACCCCAATTGCCCCGCGCAACTCCGCGAAAGCCTGAGATTTTTCGCCTCGCGCGGAGCAATGGACATCGAAGGCCTGGGAATCAAATTGATCGAGCAACTGACCGAAACGGGACTGGTCCGATCGTTCGCCGATATCTACCGACTCAAGAACCGACGGGACGAGCTCATCAACCTGGAACGCATGGCGGAAAAATCGGCGGATAATCTGCTGGTCGGTATCGAAGCGTCTCGCGCTCGCCCCCTCTGGCGATTACTGACCGGCTTGACGATCCGGCATGTCGATTCCCGAACGGCCCAGATTCTCGCCGATGAATTTGGCACTCTCGATGAAATCCTCAAACAATCGAGCGAGCAACTTTCGGCGGTCAATGAAATCGGACCGGTCATCGCCCAATCGGTTTACGACTACTTTCATTCCCCCATTGGCGAGTCGATCGTGGCCGAATTGCGGGAACTGGGACTGAACTTCGGAACTCCCGTCGCACCCAGGCAGGCCGGCGTTCTCGCGGGGAAAACTATCGTCGTTACCGGGACACTGCAGAACTATACTCGGGACTCGATCAAGGAACTGATTCACAAAGAGGGGGGCAAACCCGCCGGCAGTGTCTCGAAACAGACCGACTTCGTCGTGGCGGGGGAAAAAGCCGGCAGTAAACTCGACAAAGCCCGTGATCTGGGGATCCGCATCCTGACTGAGTCCGAATTTACAGCACTGCTGGAAGAGTTGCGACAGAGCCTCTAACCACGCGCCACCTGTCCCGGCGGCACAGTTGCTGAAAACAGACGACGGCGCGACGTTGATGAAGTTCTTCGGGTCGCCCCTGCGCCAACGGGACGCCACTTCGCTTGAAAAACGGATAGCCTCGTTCCAGAATTTCTGTGTGCGAGACCATCTCTGAAATTTCATCCCTTGTGAGGCGTACTGATGCGAAAGCTGGCTGGAACGGTTTGTATGCTGCTTCTTTTGTGCTGTGTCGACAAACCGGCTGAAGCAGGGCGCCGCTGTTGTAAACCGACCCGTCGTTGCCGAGTCGTGAGAACGTGTTGCGTCCCCACAGGGCCGTGTTGCCCAGCCCCCGGCACGTGTTGCGCTCCCAGCCCTTCCTGCTGCACGCCGGCTCCGGTCAATCCCGTCGTGGCCCCTGAACCTACATCTGCAGCATCGACCGAAGTCACCCCGGCTCCCTACGAATCGATACCGGTGCCCGAGCAACGTCCACCCGCCACCGCACCAAAAGCGACCGCGACAACGGAATCAGCCACACCGGCCCCTGTGGTCAAAACTCCACAGCCCGAGCCGACGACTCCCGTTCCGCCCCCGGCACCCACTCCGAAGAAATCCGAACCCGCCCCCACTCCACCGAAAGTTGATGTCCCGACCGAAGATGAGCCGACGGTGAACCCGCAGGAGGCTCCGTCAGGCGACTCCGAGAAACAGGCCCCGGCATCTGACACACCGCCGCAACCAGCAGCCCAACTTTCGAACCCTGCCGACGATGAGACTGCAGAGGAAGAAGAAACCAAGTCATAAGGCCCCGCGCCTTGGCCCCGATAATTCAGGGTGGGGCTCTCACGTGGTTGGACTACGCGGCGAACAGGAAATCACACACCAGAGGCCCCGGAATCAATTCTGATTCCGGGGCTGTTCTGTTTTCGTGGTCTATCCTTCCGGATGACCACCGTCAAAATACTGGCGTTCAAGTTCTTTTGTATTCCGTTCGACCCCCAGAACGATCATGCGACGTTCATTCCCTCGGGGAGAGATCGCCGTAAAGGTCACGACCTGACGACCTTCTGGTTGATTCACCCGAATTGTGAACGAGCCATCGTCCCGGATATCGATCGGTTCACCCTGCACCGTCAACACCGATCCGGGAGACGAGGTACCATGCACGACCAGTTCGGTTTCCAGCTTGAAGGCAAACTCACCTTTTTCCCGCTGCTCGCTGGCCGCGGGGCCGAAATGAGACAATGTGGAAAAGCCCAGCGGTCGGCCCAACCGATTTTGAGACTGGTTGTCACCGGAATCGACAAACTCGGCTCCATCTCCCGCGGACGCTGCCCGCTCGGCCATCTCGGCGCCGAGATTTCCGTTCAAGACGGGCATCGAACAGACGTTGGACTTCGCGAGGGCGTAGAATTGCCCATTGGCGGTCTTATAACCAATGTGCACCCGGTACGATCGTGCGTCGGCGGGAACATGGACGAACCAGGTATTAATCCCGGCGTCAATCCGCACGTCCTTCACGGTCGATTCCGTCACGTTGTTCACATCGTCAACTGCGACGACGAATAATCGCAACGCCGGGACAGCCGCATGCCAATCGACCCCTAGCCGGGATTCGGCGCGCCGAATGGTGTCGCGGGTCAGATCCCAATGCAGCCGAATCCATTGTGCTTCGGCGGGGACGGCGTCCAGATAGTTCGTGCGTCCCGTCCGGCCCTTCCGGGCACCACTGGTCGACAAATCTCGGGACCGCGCAATGGAATCGGGCGTCTGCCCATTGGTTGCCGCCGATTTCTGGCCGTTTTTGATCGGCTTCTTACCGACTCGCGCCCCCAGCCGCGCCATTTCGGCATCGCGCTTACCAGCCCCGGACGGGGCGGTTGCGCGCTTGGCTCGGGCTTTGCGCACCAGCGCCTGGACCAACTCTGTTTTGGTCATGGAATGCCAACCGGCAATTCCATTCTGCTTGGCCATGTCGGCCAGATTCTTTCGCGACCGCAATTTCAACGCTGCTGTAGTCATCAGTACGCTCCGGCAGTTAACAGACGACGCCTACAACCTCGAAACGAGGAATCTCTCAGCCGTCCGTGACCAGTCTCAGCATTTCTCAGGATTAAGAAAGCCGTTCCACTGTTTGGTTCCGACGTAGCAAACGTATACTTCATTTCTATCAGGGGCCGACACCGAATTCAATGGGACCACCTGTCCCGACGGCAACCCCCAAGACGCGGCTGTTCCATAAACACATTATTTTAATGGACTTACAACCACAGACCCGAAGCACCGCTGGACAGCGGATTGAATAACCTGAACCCCCCGAGCGAGATTATACATTATTGTCTGAGTCAAATTCCAGAGTCGCTGGACCTGTAAAAGGCCGGCCCTCGTGTACGGCGCCAACCAGCTTTGAGAAATCCCGGAAAGCTCGACTGCAGAACTTTGACTTTGATTCGGGTCACCGCTAGACTGCTGCGGCTGGATGAAAAGTTCGTAAGGAGACTGCGTACTCACTCGTCGACTCGTGAGTGCAAAGTTCTCGTGCTGCGGCGAAAAGGCCTGTCACCACCCGTTTTCGGGTAATCGATGACGATAGGGAGGCCCGGAAATGGCTGAACCAAATCGTTATCAACGAAGCCGGCTGGCAGTGAGCTACGCAATCGCTTCTCAAGCGGTTTCCGTGTGTTTCACCATGGTCGTGCCTGCGGGACTCGGTTACTGGGGGGATGTCAAGTTAGGCACATCTCCGGTGCTCGTGATCATCGGTGCGGCCTTGGGGTTGTTTGCTGGCATGCAGCAATTGCTGCGTTTGGCGAAACAACCGACAGATTCGAGTCGCAAAAAATGAAGGATGGGAAATTGAATTTAGGGCCTCTGGCCAAGTTTCTACCTGAAACTTTCCGGGGGCGTTGCGGTCTGCTGACCGTTGTCTGTGGCGCAGTTTGGCTGCTATCGCTCTGGCCGGCGTACCTGTTGTTTGGTCGGGCAGGAATAGTTGCCACCTCGACATCGGCACTGGCCAGTCTGGCATCGGGACTGCTGACGTTTTACGTCGTCAGTCGCATCGAACGACCGCGAATGCAGGCGTTCGGTGTGCTGGCAGGCACCTTTGTGCGATCGGCGGGTGCGCTGGTCGCCGCACTGGGGATGCATTTGGGATTAAACTTGGCGCCAGACAATTATGTCGTCTGGCTCGGTTTGTTTTACATAATCACGCTGGCGTTGGAAACAATCGTTCTGGTCAACGGCCCCACTTCGGGCCCTTCGTCATAACGATTCTGAAGATACCCGCGTAATCAAGTCACCGGCAGTTAACATCCATGGCTTCAGGACATTCGGAAGATGTCTTTCACCACGTGAGAGACAGTCAGGTCTTCGAGCTGCCCAGGTTCCTGGGTGGTGAGTGGCACATTCCGCAGTTGTTTGGCGACTTCTTCCCGATTACCAAATTCATGGTTCTGGAAGTCGTGGCGGGACTCATCACGCTGGTGATTTTCCGAACCTTGGCACAGAAAATCGCGAATGGCGAACCCGTCCGCGGCCGGTTTTGGAATTTCTGGGAAGCCATCGCGCTGTTTCTCCGCGACGAAGTCGTGCGTCCCACCATCGGCGATGGTCATGGCCATGGTGATCATGGCGATGAACACGGACACGGCGATCACGGTCATGGCAGTCATGCTGATCACGGACACGGGTCACATGGCCACGAACAACACAGCAGTGGCTGGCATCCCGCCGATAAATTTTTGCCTTACATCTGGTCGACCTTCTTTTTCATCCTGTTGTGTAATCTGCTGGGAGCCATTCCCTGGATGGGTTCGCCGACGGGACACATCTGGGTGACCGGCGTCCTGGCCATCGGCACATTTGCCGTGGTCGTCATGGCTGGTGTGGGTGAACTGGGAATCGGCGGCTTTCTGGCATCTCTAGTCCCGCCGATTGACGCGCCTGGCCCTTTAAAATTGCTGCTGGTTCCTGGAATTTTCTTCCTGGAACTGGTCGGACTGTTCATTAAGCATGGCGTATTGGCGGTGCGATTGTTCGCCAATATCATGGCCGGCCATACGGTCATCTCGGTCATTTTGGGATTCATTCTGGCAGCCTCGGACAGTGCCCTCGTGTACGCGGTCGCTCCTGCCAGTGTGTTAGGGCAGGTGGGAGTCGGGCTGTTGGAATTGTTTGTTGCCTTCCTGCAGGCCTATGTGTTTGTCTTCCTGTCAACTGTGTTCATCGGCGCGGCGACCCACCCGCACTGATCGCAGGCGGCAATGACAGTCAGACTGAAGTAAGCGTTTCCAATTCGAAAGAATTTCTGATTCAGCGTTTCAAACCCAATTTTAGTTGAGAGGAGATGAGCTCGTGAGTCGAACTCTGCGTACGATTGCCATGGTTTTCGGTCTGGTCCTGATTGCTACCCCGGCGTTTGCCGCCGATGGTGCCCCGCTGATTTCGTTCACCGCATCGTTCGGCGCCGCCGTGACGATCATCGGTGCATCGCTGGGCTTCGCCAAGATCGGTTCGGCCGCTCTGGAGAGCATCGCCCGTCAGCCGGAAGCCGCCGGTGACATCCGTGGCGCCATGCTGCTGGCCGCCGCCCTGTTGGAAGGTGCGACATTTTTCGCCCTGATCGTCTGCATCGTGAAAGGCGCTGCCTGATTTCCGCAAAGGAATCTGGCGTCTGTCTGGTGTACGGTTTGTTTCAGTGCCTTTTCAGGTGATTTCATGCGTTGGTTGTCCAATCGTTGGTGGCTGATTCTCGCAGTCGCCCTCCCGATCGGGATCAATTTGGCAGGACAGGTCTCGGCCTTCGGCGAAGAGCCGGAACATCCGGAACATGCTGCCGCTGGTGGTGAACACGGTCACGGTGACGGCGAACAGCCGGGGCCGATGACGGCCACGGCGAAAGACGCTGATCTGGCACTGTGGACATTGATCACGTTCGTGGTCTTTCTGTTCGTGCTGAAGAAACTCGCCTGGACTCCGCTGATTGCGGGTTTGGACAAGCGGGAATCGAGCATGTTCGACAACCTGGCCGCTGCCGAATCGGCACGAGCCAAGGCTGAGAAGATGTTGGCCGAGCATGCCGCGAAACTGGAAAAAGTTCACGAAGAAGTGCGTGAGATCCTGGCGGAAGCCAAGCGTGATGCCGAGCACCTGAAGGCCGAAATCATTGCCACTGCCCAGAAGGAAGCGGAAGCAACCCGCGTCCGGTCGGTGCATGATATCGAACGAGCACGTGATCAGGCGCTGGATGAACTGTTCGGACATATGGGACGCGTCGTCGCGGATGCCACCGAACAGGTGTTGGGCCGGGCTCTGACCGGTGCTGACAACGAGCGGCTGATTGAAGAAGCATTGAGTGGTTTCGCCCAGCGAAGGCATCCGTAGTCGTCCCACCGGGGCAGCCGTCATCGCTGCCCACAGGGGATACTGCCGGTTGAAAATGGAAGTCGTGACTGAATCATGACGGCAAAACATCAAATCAAGACGCGCATCGAAAGTGTTATGCAGGACCCCAGCGCCGGTGCTGTGGCCCGCGTGTATGCCGATGCGTTCCTGAATGCCCTCCCTGCTGAGGGGGTGGCAGAGGCGCTGAGCGAGTATCGAGAGTTTGTCGACCATGTCGTCGCGCCAGACCCGAGGTTCGGTCGTCTGTTTGCGTCTGGCATGTTCACACGAGATCAGAAACTGGCTTTGGTCGACCGGGTTGTCGCGGGTCGAGTCAGCGAGTTTTTTGCGAATTTTCTGCGGGTGCTGGTACGTCACGACCGACTGGACCTCCTGACATTGATCCTGGCGCAGGCCGAGATTGAACGGGAGCGGCGTACCGGACAGACACGCGTACAGGTCATTTCCGCGCAACCGCTGTCGGTAGGAGCTTTGAGCTCTATCCGCGAGCGACTCACACAAGTGCTGTCGATTACGCCAATTGTTGAAACGGCCGTCGACCCGAGCCTGCTGGGCGGATTGCGCATTCGGGTTGGAGACACAGTTTACGATGGTTCGCTGCGAGCCCGGTTCAACCAACTGCGGCATCGTGTGCGCGAGAGGAGCCTCCATGAAATTCAAAGCGGACGAAATCGCTTCAGTCATTCAGAAAGAGATTGAAGGTTTTCGCGGACAGATCGAAACCAATGAGATCGGGCGCGTGCTCGAGGTCGGCGACGGCATTGCGCGCGTCTACGGCCTGGCGGGCGCGATGGCCGGTGAAATGGTCGAGTTCCCCAGCGGGGTTCGCGGCCAGGTGTTCAATCTCGAAGAAAACTCGGTCGGCGTGATCATTCTCGGCGATTATCTGAAGATCGCCGAAGGTGACGAGGTCCGCAGCACGGGACAGTTGCTGTCGATCCCGGTGGGCGAAGCCATGATCGGCCGCGTGGTCGATCCCCTGGGGAATCCCCTGGATGGCAAGGGCCCCATTCTGGCCTCTGAAACTCGCCCGCTGGAAACCGTCGCTCCGGGCATCGCCGGTCGACAACCGGTTAAGCAACCGCTGCAAACCGGGATCAAGGCTGTTGACTCGATGACCCCGATCGGCCGTGGTCAGCGCGAACTGATCATCGGCGACCGTAAAACCGGCAAGACGGCTGTCTGCCTGGATACGATCATCAACCAGAAAGACCAGGACGTCATCTGCGTTTACGTGGCTTGCGGTCAGCGAGCTTCGTCGGTGGCGGGCGTGATCGAGGCCTTGCGGGCCAATGGCGCCATGGACTACACGATTGTCGTCAGCTCCCCGTCGAGTGCGCCGGCCCCGCTGCAGTACATCGCTCCCTACGCCGGTGCCGCTCTGGCTGAGTACTTCATGTACCAGGGCAAACACACCCTGGTCGTCTACGACGATCTGTCGAAACAGGCCATCGCCTACCGGCAGTTGTCGTTGCTGATGCGACGTCCTCCCGGCCGTGAAGCGTTCCCGGGCGATATTTTCTACTGTCACAGCCGATTGCTGGAACGTGC
The DNA here is from genome assembly GCA_018242565.1 of Planctomycetota bacterium. GTDB lineage: Bacteria > Planctomycetota > Planctomycetia > Planctomycetales > Planctomycetaceae > JACQFH01. Next base: position 21,957 of record JAFEBR010000520.1, read on the forward strand.
CGCGAAGCTCAGTGATGAATTGGGTGGCGGTTCAATGACCGCACTGCCGGTTATCGAAACCCTGCAAGGCGACGTGTCGGCGTATATTCCGACGAACGTGATTTCGATCACCGACGGACAGATCTACCTGGAACCTGACCTGTTCTTCGCCGGTATTCGACCTGCGATCAACGTCGGTATCAGCGTGTCACGCGTCGGTGGTAATGCCCAGACCAAGGCCATGAAGAACAAGATGGTGGCTGGTGGTCTCCGTCTGAATCTGGCGGCCTTCCGCGAATTGGAAGCCTTTGCCCAGCTGGGTACGGAACTCGACAAGAAAACCCAGGCCGATCTCGACCGCGGGTATCGCATGGTCGAACTGCTGAAACAGCCGCAGTTTGCTCCGATGCACGTGGCCGATCAGGTCATCAGCATTTTCGCCGGTACCCAGGGGTATCTCGACCATGTGCCGGTGAATCAGGTAGCCGCCGCCGAAAAGGAAATGTTGAATTTCCTGCGTGAGCAGAAATCTGAAGTTCGCGACAAGCTGATCGAAACCAAGGAATTGACGGGACCTCTTGAGCAGCAATTGCGTGCGGCGCTCGAAGATTTCAAGAAATTCTACGCGGAGAAAAAGTCGTAGCCACACGTTA
>JAFEBR010000521.1 GCA_018242565.1 Planctomycetota bacterium
AGTCGACCGTGCCAATCACGGACAATCGGTGAGGGCGGTGCGCGTGGACTGTTCCGCAGCGAATTCATTTATTGCAGGTGGAAAATTAATTGACGATTGACGACTCTCCTATCATGATACCGTCCGTCTTGAACTGTTTCCGGGGCCAGCGCTGCCCTGAGTCTTTCCCTAACAAGGAGTTGTGGCTGCGATGAAGTATCTTGTGGAGTTGATTGGGACCTTTTTGTTCGTGGCAACCATCGGAGGGGCCGTGCTCTCTCCGGGGGATGCCGGTCCGCTGGCGCCGCTGGCGATTGGGTCGGCGTTGATGGTCATGATTTTCGCGGGGGGACACGTGTCAGGGGGCCATTACAACCCGGCCGTGACCTTGGCCGTGTTTCTGCGGGGACGCTGTGATGCGAAGGATGTTGTCCCCTACATCGTCTCCCAGGTGCTGGGAGCCGCCGCGGCGGGAGCCCTGATGGTGTTCCTGAAGCAGGCGGGCAAGCCCATGGAAAACTTCGATGTGACCAAGGCGCTGATCGCCGAGTTTCTGTACACCTTCGCGTTGTGCTACGTCGTGCTGAACGTGGCGACGGCCAAGGCGACGAGTGGCAACTCGTTCTACGGCCTGGCGATTGGCTTCACCGTGTTGTGCGGGGCCTTCTCGGTCGGCAGCATCTCGGGCGGCGCGTTCAACCCCGCGGTGGCTGTGGGGATCACGGTCATGGGGCTGTCCCCCGTGGCCAATATCTGGGTGTACCTGGTTGCGAACTTTGCCGGGGGCGCGGTCGCCGCGTTCGTGTTCAAGGCGATCAACCCGGAAGACAAGTAATCCGTGCCAGAACCGCGACTTCGACCGGTCCGCCTGGCGGGCCGGTCGAACTGGTCGTGGCAGGCTTCGCGGCTTAGAGCCGGAGGCCAAGTGCGTCGCCTGTGGCGACGCGGATTACGCTCCCGAATACAGCGATTCGATGACCTGACCCGTGGCCAACTGGATGGGTCGGCCCAGTTTGTCGTGGAATTCAGTGGAGGCGGGCAACCCCAGGGCGTCGAAAATCGTTGTGCCCAGATCTTCGGGGGTATAAGAACGGGTGACTGGATAGGCTCCGATGTCGTCGGACTTGCCAATGACCTGGCCCCCCTGCACGCCGGCCCCGGCGAAGAAGGCGGAATACACCTGCGGCCAGTGATCGCGACCGGGAATCGTGGCCCCCGCGGTGAGCGAAATCTTCGGCGTCCGGCCGAATTCCCCGACCATCAGGACCAGGGTTTCGTCGAGCAAGCCCGTGGCAGCGAGGTCATCGAGGAGGGCCGAGACGCCCCGGTCGAGCGGAGGCAGCAGGCGGTCTTTCAGTTTCACAAAGTTGTTGTCGTGCGTATCCCAGGTCTGGACGATGCCCATGTTGGCCTGCACGATGGGAACCCCGACCTGGACCAGTCGCCGGGCCAGCAGCAGCGACTGCCCGAACATGTGTCGGCCATATCGATCGCGGACGGAGGCGGGTTCGCGGTCCATGTCGAAGGCCTGGGAGACTTTGCCGGAGGTCAGCAGATTGAACGCGGCGGAATGCTGGTCGGCGAAGGCCTGTTCGCTGGCGGCCCCTTCCAGACGGGCCCGTTGCTGGTCGACTTCACGCAGCAGCGATTCGCGATTGTTCAGGCGTTCGATCGTCACCCCCGCGGGGAGGTGCAGGCTGTCGTCGCGGAAGGTGGGGGAGTTGGGATCTTGAGTGATCTGCCACGGGTCGTGCCCGGCCCCCATAAACCCGCCATGCTGACCGGGCCAGGTGAGGGGGCCTTCGATAAGGCGATGGGGCAGGGTGACGCCGTTGGGGACGCCGTCGGTGCGGGGACGGATGGCATCGTAAGCGGCGGCGTAACAGGGCCAGTCGCGTCGGGACAGGACGTTGTCGAGATCGCTGTCGCGCTTGAGCGGCATGACCCGACCGGTCAGTGTTTTGTGGGTGCCCGGCAGATGGCTGCCTTCGGTGTGCGACATCGACCGGATCAGTGCGTACTGGCGGGCCCGGGCCGCGAGCAGGGGGAGATGTTCGCAGATCTGCAGGCCGGCGACCGAGGTGTCGATCGGTTTGAACTCGCCCCGAATTCCTTCCGGTGCCTGGGGTTTCAGATCAAACGTGTCCTGATGGCTGGCACCCCCCGTGAGGAGAATCAGGATCACCGACTTAGCCCGGCCGGTGGCTGCGCCGATGCTGGAACCGGCCTGGGCCGGCCGAGCGAGGCGGTCGATGACGGCGGGTAACCCCACCATGCCAGCGCAGGTGGCGCTCAACCAGTCGCGTCGTGTCAGCCGCAGTCGTACGGAGGGGGAATGATCCATGTTGCTCGTGCTCTGCCTGAAACGGTGGGCGAATCCAGTGCCGGGCCTGCTGTCAGAGATCGACCTGGGCAGCAGGAATCCATCAACGAGATTTTATCAGAGGGGCGAGGTGGGGACAACACGATCTGGCGGGGGATGAAATCGCGAGTTTGTGCGGTGCTGCGTGGGTCAGCGTTTGTCGCGCGAGGCGGGCTGGGCCACGAAGTACAGCAACTGCAGGGCCAGGAAGATCCCCAGCGGCAGGAAGGTCAGGACCAGCAGCACCTTCAGCGCCCAGTCGGGCAGGCTCAACGTGGAGGCCAGGAGCAGATAGGCCACGACGGCCACCAGGGTGATCATGAGCAGGCTGCAACCGGCCGCGGTCATCTGTGTTTTGAACAGCCCTCGTTCGGATTGGGCTTCGAAATAGACGTCGATTGTCCGCCGGCGTTTCACCGATCGTTCGACCGCATCCACCAATTCGACGGCACAGGCCAGTTCGTCCCACTGGGACTTGGACTCTGCAGGAGTTGCCGTGGCGTCGGGGGTCACGCTGGTCGGGGCGACACGCTGCGAGCGACCACTGGCTGCAGCCGAGTTCATCGGGTTCTGCGGTCGGGCTAAAAACTGCGTGATGAGCCAGGGGCCGGGGTCTGGGCTCGCGCGACGTGTGCTGGCACTGCCGGATGCGGGGGACAACGTCAGTTGCCAGTCGGCGGACGGGGCCGAGGCGGAGTCGGCGGCATGGCTTTCCAGAATCGCCGAGCCGTTTTCGCCCAGCACGGTGAGTTTCCAACCCGATTCGGTGGGGCTGGCTGTGGCGGTCCAGACAGCCTGTGGGACCTGGCTTCCCGAGAAGGTGACGGTGGCCAGCGAATAGCCCGCCGGCAAGTCACCTGAGCGCGTGGCGTTCACCTGATCGTATGGGCCGAACAGGTAGCGGAGCAGATCGGCATCGCGGAGCAGTGCGGCGGCCAGCGTCTGGGGAGGCATGAGGCCGGTGGAGGGGGCCGCGACGCGGCGTTCGAATTGAACGTGGCGAATCGGGCCCAGGGTCGGCGCGGTCAGGTGCTGCCTCATTTCGGCCAGCAGGGGATGGGCGCGCCAGTCGAGCAGGGGGAAGATCCGGCCGGGAGTTTCCCCTTCGGTGAGAGCCAGTTCGTAAAAAAAGGCGGTGGACTGCACGAGTGCGGGAGGAACTAGCAGGGTCTTCCCGGCCTGCAAGAGCTGGCGGACGGCGGCCTGCCAGTCTTCGGAAACCTCGCCCACGATGACCGCGTCGACTTCGCGGTCAGTCAGCAGTTCTTCCCAGTTCCGGGCGGGGCGGACCTGCGAGAGTGGCGATCTGGCCGCCGGCGGGCGATCGGCTGGCAGGCAGCAGCGGACGAGTTCCAGGTCAGGCCGTGTCGCGATGGTCTCGGCGACGGCCTGTGCGACGGGATGCTCTCCCAGCAAGGCGAACCGCATGCTCATTGTGTCGATTTCTCGGCGTCGCCTGCACCCAGGCCGGTGATGGGGGTCAAGGTGGCCTGGTAGATTTCACCCGTTTCACTGTTCTGCAGGTACGACACCACGTGCAGCGCCTGCAACGCCAGGGGCTTGGCTTCGAACAGGGTTTCGGCTTCCAGTTCTTTGTCGGTCATGGTTTTGGCCAGGTGTTTTCGGAGTTTGCTCAATTCAAACTCGTTCGAGAATTCGAGCACTCCCTCTTTCGTTGGCGGAACACCTCCCGGGCCACCCAGCATGCCGCGGACGACCATCTCGTGGACACGCACGCCGTTCTTGCCAACGACATCGACGCGGTCTTCGGCGATCACAATGCCCATTCGCAGGTTCTGGGGGAACGTGGGCAGGCCACCGGCTTTGGCGTTCACCGAAACCTTGCCCTG
>JAFEBR010000522.1 GCA_018242565.1 Planctomycetota bacterium
AACGCACGAGCCAGCCGCTCGATGCCGATCTCGAAGCCGAAATCAACTCGGCACTGACCGGCGTGGGGAGTCTGGCACTTGGAGATCTGCCAGCCGGAGAAGGCGCAGCGAGTGCCGCACCGGCGGGAGCGATCGTCGAAACGCTCACCCCCGGCAAGAAAGTCAAAGGCAAAGTCCTCTCGGTCCATGGCGATAGTATCATCGTCGACGTGGGAGGCCGGGCGTCGGGTGTGCTGCCCATTCGCCATTTCGCCGAGGGTAAAATGCCGGTCGTGGGCGATGTGCTCGATGTCGTGGTCGAAAAGGAAGACCCGGCGGAAGGGGTGATCGAACTGGTCCCGGCGAAAGCCACGGTCTCGAAACCGGCGGGCGACTGGAACGCCATTGCCCAGGATCAGATCGTCGACTGCATCGTCACCAAGACAAACAAAGGGGGGCTGGAAGTCAACATCAGCCATCTGCGCGGGTTTCTGCCCGCGGGGCAGGTTGACCTGGTCTTCTGCTCGAACCTCGAACAGTTCGTCGGCCAGAAGCTGCGCGTGAAAGTTTTGGAGGTCAACCCGGCCAAAAAGAACCTGATCGTCAGCCGCCGTGCGTTCCTCGAAATTGATCTGTCAGAGAAGAAGGAAGAAGCCTGGAAGACGCTGAATGTGGGCGAGAAGCGGACCGGCAAAGTGAAAACCGTTAAAGACTATGGAGCCTTTGTTGACATCGGCGGCATCGACGGACTGGTCCATGTCAGCGAAATCTCGTGGGGCCGCATCGGCCACCCCAAAGAAGTGCTGAAAGAAGGTCAGGAAGTCGAAGTCCTGATCCTCAGCATCGACCGCGAGAAGGGTAAAATTGGACTGGGTATGAAACAGCTCCATGCCAGCCCGTGGCAGAGCATTTTTGACCGCTTTCCGCCCAATGCGACCGTCAAGGGGAAGGTCACCAAGACCACCGAGTTCGGGGCGTTTGTCGAACTCGAACCGGGGCTGGAAGGCATGGTGCACATCAGCGAACTCGATCACAAACGGGTGCATCGTGTGACCGACGTGCTGCAGGTTGGCAAAGAAGTCGAAGTCAAAGTGCTGACGATCGATACCGACAAGAAGCGAATCGCTTTGTCGGTGAAAGCCCTGATCGCTCGCCCGGAAGCCGCCCCTAAGAAGAGCGACGAAGATCTCGCTCCCAGTGCGGGACAGGTTTACGAACGCAAGCGTAAAGAGCCCTTGAAAGGTGGCGGAACTGGCAGCGGCGGATTCCTCTTCGGAAATCCGAATTCCTGAACGACCTGAAAGTCACACTGCACGGCGTGGGGTTGTAAGATCCCACGCCGTCGTCTTGCGCGGGGGCCGCTGATCGTTGATTGTACGCGCAAGCGATGTGAACGCGGCCAGTCGATTCACAGGACGTGCAACGCCAGGCAGGGTCGTAAGTGGCCACCGACACAGCCCAGAGAAATGCCCGTGGGTGCTCTTCCCGCTCCCGCGAACCAGAACAAGTCCTGAACCGGTGCGAGATTACCAGTGCTGCTGGCGCAGTTGCACGATGGCCTGGTGGCCCGGCTTGGCAACACCATCGGTACGAACCAGCCCCGCATGGGGAAACCGGTGCGGTTGAGCGTCGGAAAGGTGATTCCAGAACACGGCCAGCACCGAGGGCTTCGCCAGCAGCAGGGGCACGTAATCTTCAATCCAGCGCTGTTGTGCCGTCTCGTCGGGGGGCATTTTCCACTGCCGTGGATCAACTTCGAGATCGGTCGTCTGCATCGGATCAGGCCCGGTGGACGAGGGAAATGCCAACGTGACCTGCAGTGGTAACCCCAGCACGCTCCACTGATCGATGATGCGTGAGAAATCCATCAGATCGCGGGAAGGGCTACCGCTGGGACTGTAGTCGACAGCGATTTCCAGGTTGATGGCGCCGAGTTCAGACCCCGCCCGCACCAACGCGTCAGCGAAGTGAATCGGAGAGAGCTTGTGCATTCCGCGGGCTTGATACTCACCCCAGGGCTGATCGATTCGAATCAGGAACTGCGATTCCGGATCAACTTGCCGGGCGGTTTCGAGGATCTTCGCGACCAGAGTCAGCCGATTTTCTTCGACCAACGCGAGTGCCCCACCCCCGTTGGCACGGGCGGCGACTTCCCAGATCCGAATGCGGCCAACATATCGCGACATGACCGTCTCGATAAAGTCGCAGACGAAGCTCTGCAGGTTCCAGTAATCGTGCTGCCACTGGCTGAGCCATTTCGGTAACCCGTTGGCCGATAGATCGACCAGCGGTCCACCGCGCAGCAGGAGTTTGTTGGCAATGGCCCAGTCCACCTGGGCGTCGTAGACCTCCCAGTTGTAGCTTCCCTCTTCCGGCTCAATACAGCGCCATTGGAGGGGGACTGCAGCGCCGCCAAAGGCGGTGAGGAACTGCTGCTGTTGATCGGGTCCCAGCAGGCTGTCGCCCAGACTGCAGCCCAGAACGGTCGGCAATTGGGGATACTGACGATGCCGCACTTCCAGACGCTGAGAGATGTAAGATCGCATCAGAATGTCGGCGGCGCGGCATTCCCGGATAATGGCCTGTTGAGCGATTTCTGAGGCCTGGGCCGGTTCACCACGCAGAGACACGGCGCGGGCCAACAGGCGGTGGGCTTCGCGATGGGCGGGAACGAAATCGGCGGGGACCTGCATGCCGGCCCCCTGCCAGATCGCCAGTTGGTTCCGCACCTGGACAATTTTGCCACGGGCCAGTTCGACCGCCAGAAGATAGGGCTCTTCCCGTTCGGGCAGCGAGGCCGTGGTCAACACCGGACGGCCAAATCCGGGAACCGGCCAGGCGACGTTAAATTTTCCGCTGTCGGTATTCTGCCGCCGGCAGGAGATCGTATTCCCGGACACTTCAATTCGGGTTGGCCAAGCCGATTGATCAAGCCCGGTCAGAAAAGCCCGGTGTACTTCAGGCCAGTCGGCGAACAGTTCTGCCGGATGGACCTCAAACCGCATTACGCCCATGGTGTACCCCCGGGCAGCGCGAACGCCGTGCCGTCACTTGCCGAGGGATCGCAGTCCGGGTCGATCGACATCGAATCTTCTTGTTCTGTATCACAGTTGGCCGCGGTACGGCCATTTCGGAACAAGCCTTGCCCCGAAATGACACGATTATCCGCCTATTCTAGTAGTCGCGGGAACTGGGATGCAAGCCGCCCGACTTGGTCCGTGGCAGGGGCCAAATGGGCCTCGACGGGCCGTGCGCCGGGATCGCGTCACGGGGGCGGTCCCGGCCAGGAAGTCGGTTAGACTACAACGTGGGGCCAATGGGCCAGGGGGCAAATTCGTCGTCGCCGACCCCCTGGGCTTCGCTTTTGGTCTTTTCGCCACCAGCCACTGCGACGATTTTCTCGAAAATCTCGCGTCCAACCTGTTCCACGCTGGCGCCGTCCAGAATCACTCCGGCGTTGATGTCCATGTCGTCGACCATCCGCTCGTACATGGGAGTATTGGTCGCCACCTTGATCGAGGGGGTGGGCTTACATCCGAAGCAACTCCCCCGGCCCGTGGTGAACACGACCACGTTGCAGCCTCCCGCCACCAATCCAGTGACCGAGACCGGGTCATAGCCCGGGGTGTCCATGATGACGAAGCCTTTGCTTCGAATCGGCTCGGCGAAGTGGTACACCTCGCGGAGCGCCGTTGTGCCTCCTTTGGCGATGGCTCCCAGTGACTTCTCATAAATTGTGGTCAGGCCACCCTTTTTGTTGCCGACTGAAGGGTTGTTGTTGATCTGCGCCCCGAACATGCTCGTATAGTGTTCCCACCATTTGATCCGTTCGATGAGCTTTTCACCCACTTCGCGGGTGATCGCCCGGCGGGTGAGGGTGTGCTCGCCACCATAGATTTCGGTGGTTTCGGCGAGCACCGTGGCTGCTCCGTGGGCCACGAGCAGGTCACTGGCAAAACCCAGGGCCGGGTTAGCCGTGACGCCGCTGTTGCCATCGCTGCCGCCGCAATTTGTGCCCAGGATGATTTCCGAGGCGGGAACCGGCACGCGCTGCACCTTGTTCACTTCGGGGAGCATTTCGGCCAGGATTTCCGTCCCGCGCTGCACGGTTTGGCGAATCCCGCCGATATCCTGCATGTTCAAGACCAGGGGCGTTGCGCCGCGCGGCTTACCCGGGATATCGATCTGCACCAGATGTTCACTTTCGGCCAGAAATGACGCTTGCCCCGTTTCACAGCCCAGGCCCACAATCAGGTAAGCCGCGATGTTGGGATGTCGGGCAAAGCCGGCCAGCGTCCGGTTCAGTTGCTGGTGGTCTTCGCCGCCGTATTGCATGGCACACCCGTGCTTATGCACGATGGGAATGATGCCGTCGACGTTCGGGAACTGTTCCAGCAATTTGCGATCGAAATTCTGTGCAATCAAGCGTGAAGTGTAAGCCGAACAATTCACCGTGGAGATGACGGCGATGTAGTTGCGGGTGGCGGCGCGGCCATCGTGGCGCCGGTAGCCCGGAAACGTGCGTCCTGTGATTGGTGCCGGATCAGCCGGAATCTCACTGGCGTATGCATAGTCAAGACTGAGTGGGCCGACTTCGACGTTGTGGGTATGCACCCAGCTTCCCGGAGCGATGTCGCACGAAGCGAAGCCGATCGTCTGCCCGAATTTCTTGACCGGTGTCCCGCGCGGGATCAGACGCGTTGCGAGTTTGTGCCCCAGATCAATGGCTTCGTTGGCCACCACTTGCGAGCCGTTCAGTCCGACGGCCGTTCCGGCCGGGACATTGCGGGCGGCGACGACAATGTTGTCATCGGGATGCAAAACAACGAAGGGATTGGAGCGCGACGCAGCAACGGACATGTGAGAAAGTCCTCAAGCAGTAGGGGGATTCGGGCAAAGAGGCAGGGTACCGCGCCGCACCAGACGCTGCAATCGCTGGCCGTGTTACCGCGATTGTGCCGTGACAGCACTGGCCAATCCTGCAGGTACGCGAGGCCGCGAGTCGTCTGGCCTCGTTGGCGAATCCGACCCGCATCGCACGGGCAATCTTCGCGGCGACGCAGCAAAACGGGAAA
>JAFEBR010000523.1 GCA_018242565.1 Planctomycetota bacterium
AGCGGGTCACATGCGCCTGTCGCTGGCGAGACGCGGTGCGGTCTGCCCAGGCTCTCGGGCCAAGTCGATCGGCGGATTCCTCCGGTGTCCGGATGGCAGGCGGAAACTGCCGGGATCAACCCGGCAGCTCGCTGGCGTTTAATGTGCGGAGGGCACTGAGACGTGCGGGACCGTTCTCCGCGGACAGTCGGACGCTCGCTGCCTCACAAGGACGGCCACGGAGTTGGGGCCACTGCACTCCGTGTCTGCCTGGGGCAGCAAACAGGAAATCACGTTGGCCGAGGTGGCGCAGGACGAGAAATCCTACGAAATCACGGCGATTCTGCGAGTTCTGCACTTGGTCGATCTGAAAAGGGGAATTTTCACAATCGATGCCATAGGCCCCCAGAAAGCGACTGCCAGGTAAATTGTCGAAGGCGGCGGGAACGACGTGCTGGCACTCAAGCAGAACCAGGAAAAGCTCCGCGATGCCTTTGTCGACTTTGCCGAATTGAATATTCGCAGAAGATACAGCCTGGCGATGCAAGCCGAGCACTGATTGACTCGGGGATGTTTCCAGGCCCGATCGGTCGCGGGACCTGGTTTCGCCAGATCGCGGCAGTTTCGATGGGTGTTACCAGAGATCTTCCCAGGCGGGGCCATAGACTTCGGCGCGGCGGCCGGCGGGGAAGCGTCGTGGGGAGAATGACAGAATTCGCAGGCGGACGGAATGCTCGTCGTAGATCCCTTCGATCGCCACATGTGGCCCTAACTCATCGCCATCCCCCAGGGAATGGGCCTGCCAGGATACATCGGTCACCCGAGTGAAGATGCCACACACCGCCTGGACATCCAGATTGAATCGCGAGCATTGAACGCGTCCGTCGAGGCTGCCTCCGACGACTTCCGTTCCAGAGACGAACAGCGTAATTTCCCAGACCCCCTCTGCCAGACAGAAATGGCAACCCACCGGTGCCAGGGGATCCACGGGAATCATCTGCAGCGCCGCCGCATCGGCCAGTTCCTGGATCCAGGGCGGTGGAATGTGCGACATGGACGCTGATCAAACAGGGAATGGACGTATCAGAAACTCACGCTGAGTCATCATGGCGGATTTCGCAAACCGCGTGCCATCCGTGTTGCTCGGTCGTCGAAACGGCCCCGCCACCTGGCGATGCCAGGACCTGCCAGATGAAACCTGGTTTCGCGCGTATCCCGACACGCGCTCAACCTGCCGAATACGCGGCATGCGGGGGCCCTTCCGATCGCACGATATCGGTTCTACCGAATCTGACGCTTAGTCCCGTGACAAGTCAGCGAGAATCCGGCCACAGTCGCCTCGCCCGAGCGTGTTCTCATTTGGCAGCGCTTCGACCGCGGGTGTGATGCCCAAAGCCCACACTCCCGCAGATTCGGCGCAGGCCGAATTGGTCACACGCCCTCACTCCCCGCAGCCAAACGGGCCGAGCTTCATTTCACCACGAAGCTGAGCAACCGACCGGCGACATAGACAATCTTGATGACCGTTTTGCCTGCCAATTGCTCGGCGATCTTGGCGTCGGCGCGGGCCGCCTGCTCGGCGACAGACTGTTCTGCTGCCGCCGGTATCTTGATCTTGCCACGCACCTTGCCATTGATCTGCACCGCCAGTTCGGCTTCGGATTCGACCAGGACGGCGGGATCAAACTGCGGCCAGGGTTCATACGCCAGCGATTGCGTATGCCCCAGCAATTGCCAGGCTTCCTCCGCCAGATGCGGCGCAAACGGCGAGAGTAACAACACGAAGGGTTCGAGAATCGACCGCGGGCGGACGTCCTGGCCGGCCACGGCATTCACAAATTCCATCATACGGCTGATCGCCGTATTGAAGCTCAGGTTTTCGACATCCCGCGTCACCGCCTGAATCGTCTTGTGCAGCAGTCGGACCTGGTCAGCACTGGGTGGCACATCCTGCACAGCGGGGTGCAAGCGGATCTCTTCAACCGCTTCATCGGAAATCGTGCGCCAGACACGGGCGAGAAACCGGCTCACCCCTTCCACGCCACTCATACTCCAGGGTTTAACGGCTTCCAGCGGTCCCATGAACATTTCGTACAACCGCAGCGAATCGGCGCCGTACTCCTGCACCACGAGATCGGGGTTAATGACATTGCCTCGCGACTTCGACATTTTGAAGGCGCGACTTTCCACCACGATCTGGTGATCCGCGGCGAGTACGAAGTCATTGCCTTTTTTCACGACCTGCTCGGCCGTGAGGCGTGCCGCATGTACCGGACGCTGCGTGGCCGTATCGACATCGTTCCGGACCTGCCGGGCCGAGACCCAGCCGGGTTCGGTACCGCCGTCGGCGAATTGATATCCTGTCAACTCGGCCTCGCCCAGAATCATGCCCTGGTTGACCAGGCGGTTGAACGGTTCGTCTCCCGACACATGGCCACGGTCGAACAGCACTTTATGCCAGAACCTCGAATACAGCAGGTGCAGCACGGCGTGTTCCGCCCCGCCAATGTACAAATCGACGGGCATCCAGGCTTGTTCTTTGGCGCGATCCACAAAGGCGGTGCCATTGCGCGGGTCAATGAATCGCAGATAGTACCAGCAAGAACCAGCCCACTGCGGCATGGTGTTGGTTTCGCGGGCCAGGCGCGTGCCATCAGCGGCCGTCTTAAACAACCAGTCCTGAGGCGCTTCCGCCAGAGGGGGTTCAGGCCGACCGTGCGGCTTGAAGTGTGTCATCGCGGGCAGCGTGACCGGCAACTCGTGGTCAGCATCAGTCCGCATTAATCCGGTCGGGTTCCCCTCGGCATCGAGTTCATGCCAGATCGGAAACGGTTCACCCCAGAAGTGCTGCCGACTGAAGAGCCAGTCGCGCAACCGAAAATTCACCGCTTTTCGGCCCATGCCCTGGGTCGTCAGTTCGGACGTAATCCGCTGCTTGAATTCTCTGGTGCCTAATCCGTCATACGGCCCCGAGCCCATCGCCGTTCCTTCACCGGCGAACGGAGTTTCCGTACGACCGTCAACTTGTCGGCTCTGAGCCAGCTCTTCGGCCGACGGTTCATAACCGGCGGGGGGTTGAACCACGGGAATGATCGGCAACTGGAATTTCACGGCGAATTCCCAGTCGCGCAGGTCATGCGCCGGAACGGCCATGATCGCCCCGGTGCCGTAGCTGATCAGCACGTAATCGGCGATCCACACGGGAACTGGCGCCCCGTTTACGGGGTTGACTGCGTAACTCCCTGTGAATACGCCGGTTTTATCTTTAGCCAGATCGGTACGATCGAGATCGCTCTTGAACGAGGCCTGCTGACGATAGGCATCGACCTGGGCCTTCTGGGTGGCGGTCGTGAGTCGATCGACGTAAGGGTGTTCGGGCGCCAGCACCATATAAGTTGCGCCGAACAACGTGTCGGGCCGCGTGGTATAAATCCGCAGGCAATCTTCGGTTTGCGCTTTCGGGAACCCGGCACTGGCCCGCGCTGACTTCCAGGCGGCAAACTGACGGCTTTGGTCCGAATCCAAGGTGGTCTTCGTTACGGTTGGCAAGCCGGGCGCACCGACGTAGAAGTCGACTTCCGCACCTTCGCTGCGGCCGATCCAGTTTCTCTGCAACTGCTTGATTGACTCAGGCCAGTTGACGACATCGAGATCCGACAGCAGGCGGTCGGCGTAGCAGGTAATCCGCAGCATCCACTGCCGTAACGGAATACGGACAACCGGGTGATTGCCCCGTTCGCTCTTGCCATCAATGACTTCTTCGTTGGCCAGAACGGTTCCCAGGGCCGGGCACCAGTTCACCGGCGCTTCGGTCTGGTAAGCCAGACGATGGGCATCTTGATACCGCCGGACCGCTTCGGCGCCTGATGCGGCGACGTCAGAAGGAATGGGGAGCTCGGCGATCGGCCGGCCTTTCCCCACATGCTGCCGTCCGTGATGGTCGGTCCAAACGAGATCGGCGTCGTACCAGGTATCGAACAACTGCAGGAAGATCCACTGCGTCCAACGGAAGTACTCGGGATCTGTCGTGGAGATCTCGCGATCCCAATCGTAGCTGAAGCCCAGCATTTTGAGCTGGCGACGAAACGTCCCGATGTTTTTGTAGGTGGTCTCGCGCGGATGTGTCCCGGTCTTGATCGCGTGCTGTTCTGCCGGCAAGCCGAAGGCATCCCAGCCCATGGGATGCAGCACGGTCTTGCCGCGCATACGGTGGTAACGGCAGGTGATGTCTGTCGCCGTGTATCCCTCGGGATGGCCCACGTGCAGGCCGTCGCCCGATGGGTAGGGAAACATATCGAGGACGTAGAGTTTTTCACCCCGAGGCAGCGCGGGAACGGCAAAGGTCTTATTCTGCTCCCAAAAATCCTGCCATTTTTTCTCGATGCGTTTGGGGTCGTAACGGGGCATAACTACAAAGAACTTTCGATCAAGCCGATGCGTTTTCAAGCGACTGGCACAGTCGTGGTGCGGTCGCAGCGAACGGAAATTTCATGGTCAACACGACAAACGTGCCCGTAAGTGTATTGAAGCCACACCGGTTTGCAATTGCCGCCGGACATTCCCGACCGCAGAGACACGACGCCGTCACATCCCCGGAGTCCTGGGGGATTCTCTTTATTTGTCTGCAGCAGGAGTGGCACCCGGATCGACGAAGACATCAGACCACCGTGGGAATCCGCGCCACAGGCAGGTGCTGGGGCATTACGGCCAGATCCCTCGTGTTTCCATAGCGCCTGCTGAACTGCGGCTACGGGTACAAGAGGCAATTTTCGAGTCATTCGCTTTTTTCTTCTGTGAACATCCGCCACAATCGTCAGACAGTTTCCCAGACCCGGACAGGGTTGGCACATGTTGTCGTTCCCGTGACTCGTTTGCAGAAAGCCTGATCATGATGGGCGTCGGTATCGCGGAACTGATCATCCTGGGCCTGTGTGGTGCGGTGGTGCTGGTGCCGGCCATGGTCGTGATCGGATATCTGGTCTGGAAACAACTCAGCAAGAACAATCACCAGGGATCCGAGGAGAATCCATCGTGACCGGCCCCATCACCAACACAGCATCTGTTTCGCGGCGGGACTTTCTGACAGCGGCCGCCGGTGCGGGAGTTGCCTGGGCTGCCGCAGGACCCACGAGCCAGACGCTGGCGGCCCCCCCCGTGCAACGTAACGGAAAGCCGCATCTGAAGCTGAGCCTGGCCGCGTATTCTTTTCGCGACTTTCTGCCCAAGGCCCCGAAACCCGGGGCTGCCGAACCAGCTCAGCCCTCGGAAATGTCGCTCGATGATTTTATCCGTCTGTGTGCCGACCTGAATCTCGATGGCACCGAACTCACGAGTGACTATTTTCCGCACGGTTTCGACGAAGCGTACCTGATTCATCTGAAGCAGCTCACATTTCGACTGGGACTCGACATCTCGGGAACGGCGATTGCGAACGATTTTTGCCTGCCCGCGGGACCAGAACGTGACCAGACGCTGGCCCATACCCGGAAGTGGATTGACTATGCCGCGCTGATGGGGGCCCCCGTCATTCGGATCTTTGCCGGCACCGTGCCGAAGGGAAGCTCTGAAGACGAAGCCATCGCCCGCTGTGCGGCAGGCATCAACGAGTCGCTGGAATACGCAGCCCGCAAGGGAGTCTGCCTGGCGCTGGAAAACCACGGGGGCATCACGTCGACGCCCGATCAGATGCTCAAGATCATCGAACGGGTCAACAACTCGCCGTGGTTTGGAGTGAACCTGGACGGCGGCAATTTCAACACCGACGATCCCTATCGTGATCTGGCACGCATCGCGCCGTATGCCATCAATGCCCAACTGAAAACGGATGTTTCGATTGCGGGGAAACGGCATGATGCCGACCTGGCGAAAGTCGTCAAGATTCTGGCCGACGCCGGCTACCGGGGTTACGTGGTGCTCGAATACGAAGGGCACGAGAATCCGCGTACGGCGGTACCACGGCATCTCGATACCTTGCGAAAACTTCTGCAGCGATAACCACTTGCCGGAGGGCCAGTTGACATGTCAGAACCGTTTTTTCTGCCTGACCCCGACGATGACGATGCGGATGTCTGCCAGACTGCATCAACACGACGCGAAAAACGGACCTTATGGTTTGTCCTGGGAACCTGCACCCTGGGAGTCGTGTGTCTGTGCAGCGGGATGGGGTATCTGTTCGTCAGCGAAGTGGTCAAAGGATTCCGCGAGGCGAGTGCCAGGAATGCCACCCAAACGACAGAATTCCCGGTCCCCATGCCTCCCCTGGAGGTCGAGCTGCGTGCCCAGCGACTCGCCGACCTGCAAACGGGATTCAGTTCCGATCCGCTGATTGTCGATCCGGCCATTCGCGAAGGCGTCGAAGTGCTGCTCAAGCAGATCATCGCGGCCACCAGCCAGCAGGACGATGCCGCCTTTCGGGCCTTGGTCAACCCGCAACGATTCATGCTGGAGGTCAAAAAACGCGGCATCTTGAATATTCTGTATCCCCAGGCCGAACAGCAACACGTGGAGAGTTTTCGGTCCGACTGGATCACCTGCCCCGCGAGTTGGGACCGGTACTGGCTGGCCAATGTACGACTGCAGGGGCGCGGTGACGAAGCCCTGCTGTACGTCTACGCCTGGGAGGGCAACAGTTCAGCCACCGAGATCAGACTCTGGGTCACCCGGGCCGAAGGTGCCTGGAAAATCTACGACTGGGAGATTCTTGATATCGGCATTCGACGATCGCTGGTCGCCTCACTGGCCATCGTCTCGTCGACCAGACCCGAGGTGACCGAGAATTTCAAATCACTGCGAATGCTGTCTGAGGCGATTGACCTCGGTGAACAGGGAGACTCTGCGGGTGCACTGGCCCGGGTCGAAGAGGCCGCAAAACTTCGAGTCGTTCATGAGCTCGCCGACGAAACCTACGTGACGCGAGCCTATGTCTGGCGAAATCTGGGAAGACCTCACGAGGCACTCAAAGCAGCCCGACAGGTCCAGCAGCCCGACTATGCCTCGGGTGCCTACTATGTGCAAGGCCTGATTTACCACAAGTACGGGCTGTACCGCAAAGCGCTGGACTTCGCGCGGCGCTATGAGACCGCCATAGGGGGTGGGCCCCCCAGTTATGAATTGCTGGCCGCTGTTCTGGAGGGACTCGGCGAGAGGGCCGAGTCGATCGCTTACCGCCAGAAGTACCTGCGCATCGATCCTGAGAACATGTTCCAGCTATCGGCACTGGCGAATGCGGTGGATAGCCAGCAGGCGGCCGGGTTGATGGCAGCGGTGCAACGGACCAGCCAACCGGTCGAAGTGGCCGAACAACTGGCGCTGGGAGCGCGTTACCGCAACCCCACGATTGTCCCGATGTTGGTGCATCTGGTCGTGCAGTCTGAACCTGACTCGGCACGATCTGCTTTTCTCCAGGGGTTCCAGGCGGAAATCACAGGGGAACGCGATCAAGCAGCCCGATCTTATAAGTTGGCCATCGACCGGTCGACACCCGGCGAATCGCAGACGACCTATATTCAGGCCTACCTGGATGTGATGGCGGTGCAAAACCGAGTCGCCGAGGCGTACGCCGAAATGCCCGACCCGCAGGCAGCGTTTCGACATCTCGTAATGAATGATTCGGACGAAGCCCCCCCGCTGTCGGACGAGGTCCTGCGTGCGCTCTGTGAACAGCATGCTGTGCGGTACCCCGATGACCCGTGGCTGCACTACCAACAGGGACTTCAGTACAAAGGCGAGGGGCAGACGGAACGGGCTTGTGAGGCATTCAAAACCGCCATCCGCCATGCGGACGGCGACGAAGATCTCGACACGTTCCGCACGGTCTTGTTCGTCACTTTGAAGGAGGCGGGCCAGTGGCAGGCCGCTTACGAGGACGTGTTCCCAGTCGATCTGGCGTTTCCGAAACTCGTGGCGTCAGAGAGTCTGAACGAAGAACGCGCCGGATTTGAAGACATCGTCAGCCGACACACGGCGACACATCCCGCCGATCCCTGGCTCCAGATTCATGCCGCGATGCAAAAACAGCGTGGGGGCGAATTCGCAGAAGCACAACGGCTCTTGCGCGAATGTTATCGATCGACCGATGACGCCCTGGTGCATATGAATTGCCGCCAGCGCCTGCTGGAGATCGTTGGCGAGACCGGGCAGACGGCCGACTTGTATGAGACTTCCGAATCGCCCGATCAGGCCCTGCGAGACCTGGTTGTACAGATTCGACGACGTGACACAAAACTGTCGGTACCGAGTGTACTCGCCGAGTACCAACAGAAGTTTCCGACATCCAAAATCTGGCAACGGCTCCAGGCCGACAGTTGCTGGGCCACCCAGGATTTCGCGGGATTTCTAACGGCGATCGGTCCAAATCTTGAGGACTATCTGCAGGGAATGTCGACCTGGGAACGCGATACACTGGCCAGCAACTATGTCCGCTGCCTGTGGCATGTCGGTCGGACGAACGACGCGCGGCGTCTTTCGGAAACGTTGTGTTATGACTGGGGCGAGCCTCAAGGATTGCAGTTTGTGCTGGTGCAGCAGAAATCCCTGGCGGAACTCCAGGTTCTGTTCCGAGAGTTCGGGAAGGATTCCTGGCGACTGCAGAGTGCGTACCGGTCGGCGGATATTGGTCCGGAGCTACGGACTCCCCAGTTCCTGCCAGTGCGACAGGAATTCCCACCTCTTTTAGGACAGGGAGGGCCTTTGTGCGAACTGGTCCTGCTGTTCGATGAGGCACCGGCTTTGACGCAGGACCAATTCGTCGAAGAAGTTCGCAGGGTTTGGGGGGAGTCGGCCACGGTCACAGCCGTCTCAGAACCTGAGGGACTGCCGGCTCATGGGGTTTCCGACCGCTGGCTGGTGACCTTCGGAGCAAACCGA
Organism: Planctomycetota bacterium; assembly: GCA_018242565.1. Classification (GTDB taxonomy): domain Bacteria; phylum Planctomycetota; class Planctomycetia; order Planctomycetales; family Planctomycetaceae; genus JACQFH01. The sequence goes on from JAFEBR010000523.1 coordinate 8,845, forward strand.
CTGATGGTTCTGCGCGGTTCCGGACTCTACTTTCAAGAATCGTCGACGAGTGCCACCAGCACCGATCATCGGGAGTTGATGAATATTCGTCAGCGACAGCAGGGCTGGCTGGGATTCTACGCTCTCGACAGCAACGCCCCTCAAACGCCGGAGCTGGCCGCGGAAAAATCTGTCGGACAGTTGGCCGCTCGTTTTTTGTCACCCCGAGTTCTCGGTGTGAATTTGCCGCAGTTGTATTCACTGGTTCCCACCAGCCCTGCGTTGGCAGAGTGCCTGACATCCGCGAATCCGTTTCAGACCCTGCGGGCCCGCGGCACGTTTCATATCACTCCTTCGCGAGTCAGCGATGCTTTTGACCTTTCGGCCGATCTGCCTCGCAACGTGCAGTTTCAACGCTCGCTGGACAAATTGAAGAAACTGTTTGACAGCCGCACTCCCGAACAACAATTCGAAATTGTGGCCTTGAAAATGGATTCTGATCTGGTGGAACTGGTCCGCCTGCGATTAACCGACATTCGTGAATTTCGACCTGGTGCCGTCGACTACATGGGCGAGGTCCGGGGAGAATCGCGTCTCTGGCCGCATCTGAGAGACGGGGAACCACGACTCACGAATGCCGCCGAACTTGTGGAATGGTCCATCACCACCGATGGACAAACGCAACGCACAACCCGCTGGTGATCTTATGAAAATAACCTGCCCGGCCTGCTCCAAATCACTGAAAAGCCCCAAGGAACTCGCTCCCGGTACCAAGGTGACCTGTCCGAGTTGCCGTGAGAAGTTTGTCGTGCCGGAAGACGAACTCGAGGTCGCCGAAGTCTGGGACGACGACGAAGCCGCCGAGGACGACGAACCGGCACCGACCGCCCGAACGGCACGGCGGCCGGCGTCTTCCGCGAGAAAACCGGCCAATTCCAAAACCTGCCCGATGTGTGGCGAACAGGTCCCGGCGGATGCGCGGCGCTGCGAGTATTGTGGGGAAAAGCTGTTTGGTGATCAGGGAGCCGACGGCCACGTTCTGGAAAACGTCTGGCGCGACGGCAACAAGCTCGTCATGACCAAGGATGCCAAGTTGCCTGCGATTTGCGTGAAGACGAATCAGCCCACGACCGAACGGCTGAAGCGGCAGTACTACTGGCACCACCCGGCAGTCTATTTGACGCTCTGCGGTGGTTTGCTGATTTACGTGATTATCGCCTTGATCGTACGGGAATCGGCGAAAATCGAAATTGGACTGTGTGCCGATCGGAAATCGCGACGGCGGTGGACAATTTTCTGGGCCTGGATGGGGTCTCTGGCTGGGGTCGCGGTGTTCGTGGCTGCCTTCAATCTCAACAATAGGGACCTGACCCCGTTCGTCATGATCCTGGGACTGATGGTCTTATTGGGGTCCGCCATCACAGGTTCCATCCTGGGGGGAGTTGTCCGGCCCGCGAAGATCACCAAGAAATATGTCTGGCTGACGGGTGTCCACCCAGAATACCTGGCGGCCCTGCCGGAATTCGCGGAGGAATAAGAAACCGTTTCAACTTTGCTGAAGCGGTGCCCCCCCCGGAACAGTCGACTCGTCAGGGACGGGCGGGGACCTGTTTCCAGGCGGATTTAAGTTCGGCGACCTTGAGGGATTTCAGAATTGCTCCGGCCCCGGTCACCTCGGTCCGGATCGAATGGTCGGCAGCGGGCAGCAGTCCACCCACCGAGAGGGCCACCTCCCCGTTGTTGCCAAACACTTCAATCGAACCACGGTCCACCAGAATCTCCAAGCGCACACGCCCATCAATCCGGGGCAGCGGAGCCGTGACTCCGCGGCACGTGATCTGCTGTTTTTGAACGTCGTAACGCACACTGACCCCGCGCACATTCAAACCCACCGCCTCTGCCGTCCCAGGTTCGAAATCTGCGGTCACACGTGCGAGTTCGATCTGCACGTCGGCCAACGGATTGACTTTGTCTTCCAGCCTGATGTTCGACCACGTCCGCGGGCGCGTTTCCAATTGAGCCAATTCTCGAACCGGCTCGGCAAACATGCGCACTCCAGCGGGAGTCGCACGCAATGTGAGTTCCACGGGCACGACCATCTGTTGATTGAACGGACTGCCTCGAAATTCAATGCCGTTGCCCCAGCCGATCTGGACGCGACGATCATCAGGAGCATTCGAATACGTCTGGGCCGCGTAAAAATTCCCATACCAGACCTGGAGTTTTTCGGTCTCGGGAGTGAATGCACGGCCGTCAAAGCGACCGAGGCGATATTTGCCATCGGCGCCGTACAAGACCCAGCGCCGCTCGTGATCGGTGCCCGCGACGGGCAGTTCAAAGAGATCGGGGCATTCGAAGAATCCCTCGATGCGACTGTGGAAGGTCCAGGCTTTCAGATCGGGTGAAGAATAAAAGGCAATCCACTGTTTACCGGCGGACTCGTCGTAGACGGCCATCACCCACGATTGTGTGGGTTCATACCAGAGCAGTTTCGGATCACGACCGGCGTGCTTCACGACGGGATTTCCCTCGTACTCACTCCACGTACGCCCACCATCCTGACTGTAAACAATGCACTCGCCACGCCCGGTGCTGGTGTAGGCGGCGACCAGCAGATCCTGCGTGCCTTTCCGAAAACCCGACGTGTTTTTTACGTCGATCAAGGCGCTGCCCGAAAAACACCGGTCGTCGTA
>JAFEBR010000524.1 GCA_018242565.1 Planctomycetota bacterium
CGACCGAAGTTTCTGAAACTCCTGAAAGAGCTCGCAAAGAAAATAGACGGGGCCTAAACCATCGCATATGTGAACGCGATTGGAGAAAAGATCATCGCCCGGGACCCGCTTGGCATCCGCCCCCTGTGTTATGCCATTGAGGAAAACGGCCCGCTCTTTGCCGCCGCCAGCGAAAGCGTCGCGCTGGCCAACCTGGGCTTTCCGCGCGAGAGCATTCGCGATCTGGAACCGGGCCAGGCGATCATCATTCAGAACGGCAAACTCAGCATCGAACGATTCGCCGAAAGTCCGCGGCGGGCGCACTGCTTTTTCGAATGGATCTATTTCGCCAATGTCGCCAGTACGCTCGACAGCCGCAGCGTGTACCTGGCTCGCAAAGTGCTTGGCGAAGAGTTGGCACGTACGGAAACGGCCCCCATCGACGAAGACACGATTGTCGTGCCGGTCCCCGATACGGCGAAAGCCGCGGCCGCCAGCATGGCGTACAAACTCGGCGTCCCGTGCCTCGAAGGACTGATGCGGAACCGCTATGTGGGGCGTACGTTCATTGAAGGCAAAGACCGGGCCGTCAAAGCCAAGAACAAATACACTCCATTGCCCGAGGTGTTGCAGGGCAAGCGCGTGCTGCTGGTCGAAGACACGATCGTGCGTTCAACGACCATGAAAGCGCTGATTTCGCAGTTGCGACATCGGGGCCTGGCCCGTGAAGTCCATGTGCGGGTCGCCTGTCCGCCCATTGTGGCTCCGTGTTTCTACGGCATCGACATGTCCACGGTGGATGAACTGTTCGCCCCCCGATTCCTGAAGGGACGACCGTTAACGCCAGAAATCGAGCAGGAAATGGCCCGCGAACTGGAGGCCGACAGCCTGCGTTACCTGCCGCTGGACTCCATCGCCCGCAGTGTCGATACTGGCCGCGAAAACCTCTGCCAGGCCTGTCTCGACTCCCAGTACCCCACTCCCGCGGGCGAACGGCTGTACCAGATTGCCCTCGAGGACGCCCAGACCGGAGCACCCAAAAAGTCGCGGACGTACGAAAGCCGGCAGGTGAAAGGTGGAAAACAGGATTAATCGTCGCCGATGAAAAACGAACACGAAATTCAGATTCGCGTCCGTTATAGTGAAACCGACGCCATGGGCTTTCTGCATCATGGGAATTACTTCGCGTACTTCGAAATGGGTCGCACCGAGCTGCTGCGATCACGCGGCGGTAATTACCGGGAGATGGAAGAGAGCGGCCTGTTCATGGTGGTCGTCAACCTCGAATGCAAATACCGAAAACCAGCACGGTATGACGATCTGTTGACGCTGAAAACCCGCATCGCGCGCATCACGCCGGCGAAACTGGAACACGAATACCAGATCTTTCGGGATGGCGAATTGCTCACGGAAGCGCGGACGACGCTGGCCTGCATTGACCGCAACGGAAACGTGCAACGCATTCCCGAAGTGTACGCCGACGTCGATTGAATCACGGTCCGGCGAACACGATCGGCTCCTTTCGGCCAGCGTCAGACGCCGCTGCCTGCGGATCGTTCCAACTTAGAACGTCAGGTCGCGTCCTGCTGGCGAATGCTGCCCAAAGCCGAAGAGAACTGCCCATTTTCTAGGCACGCCGGCACCAGCGGGTACGAATCCGCGCTGTCCGCCGCCGAAGGCATAGACTGCGAACAGCCCCGGCACCTGCGATTTTCCCGCAGATTTATGGAATCAACCCCGCCACAGGCCGGTGTCCGCCGGGGCGGCACGCAAACTGCTTAATTGGCGATAAGAATTGGCGGCAATCTGGTCCGTAAGGTCGTGGGCGTGGCAACTTCCGAGTTTGTACGAGGTTTGCGCCGATGAATCTCACCTCTGGCCTGTTTCTAAAATCGCTCTTTTGTCGCCCGAGCGCGTCCACTGGTTTACAAGGTCGATCATGGTTCTCGACAGCACTACAGAAGTTCCATCCAGCCCCCAGGATACACAACAGGCATCATTTCTCCTGGCGCTCGAAGAAATCAGTCACCTGGTCGCGCAAACACAGACCCCAGCCGCGACACTTTCGAAAGTCGTCGAGTTGATCCAGGGCCGCTTTGGCACCGACGTCTGCTCTGTGTACCTGTTGACCCCCGATCGCCAGAATCTCGTCCTCGCGGGGTCACAAGGACTCAGACCGGAATGCATCGGCACCTTGCGGATGGGCCTCAACGAAGGCCTCGCCGGGCTGGTCGCACAGGAACTGAAACCGGTCTCAGTCAGCAATGCGTTTCAGCACCCACGGTTCAAGTATTTTCCCAACGCGGGCGAAGACCCCTACCAGTCGTTCCTGGGCTTGCCACTGTTCGACCGCGGCGTGTTGCAAGGGGTGATTGTCGTCCAGACGGTGGAACCGCGAACGTTTACGGCCGACGAATTGAGCATGTTGTCCACCGTCTCGGGCCAATTGGGGCCCCTGGTCAATACCGTCCGGGCCATGGCCCAATACGTTTCCCCGGCCAATGACCGATTGTGGGCGCTGGCCAACAATCTGTGGTGGAGCTGGGACGCAGAAACGATCAGCATCTTCCGCGATCTGGATCAGCAGCGCTGGCGCGAACTCGATCACAATCCGCTGGCACTCCTGGCGGAGTGTTCGCTGGAATCGCTCTCCGGGCGAATCACTCAAAATGTGCTGCACACCCGCATCCAAAACGCGTGCCACCGCCAGGAAGACTACCTGAAGTCGAATAAGACCTGGGGTTCGCGGTTCGCGGGGGTCCTGCGGGCCCGTCCGGTCGCCTACTTCTCGGCGGAATTCGGATTGCACGAATCGATCCCCATTTATTCGGGAGGTCTGGGAGTTCTCGCC
>JAFEBR010000525.1 GCA_018242565.1 Planctomycetota bacterium
AGTCCAGCGGCTGACTTTCGTCACCGCCCATCAGGGCCGGTTGACGTCATCTCCATTCCGTAACGGCCGACCGTCTCGGCCCCACTCCTGACAACGCGGAATCGTCGCCCCTCGGATACCGACCGCCCGGGGTGGATCGGCGGGACGCTTACATATTTTTCGGCGCTGGCGAAGAGACCACCGGCGGCGGCCTGGAATCTGAGACGCTCCGAGGTGGTATGTTTGTGAACGTCGTTCCGGGAACGTACCGCCTTGCCGTCCGCCGTGAATCTGGTCGCGCGCTGGTGGTCTGCGTGAGCCGGCATGAAGGGGAGATTCGCATCCGACTGTCTTCTTCCGTGCGAATCTGAGCATAATAGTCGGAAGTTTCTGCGTAGGTTCGGCTTCCGGCGGCCAAACCCAAGCGAGTAAGATACCGGGCATGATTCGACATTTTCCTTGGATTGGCTGGGGGCTCGGTTTCTTGTCGCTGGCGTATTTCGCCGTAACGGACCAGTGGATCGGCGGGTTTGATTTGAAAACGATTCGGGCTGGAATCGCGCTTTATTGGGCGGTCCGCTGCATGAGCGAAATCGTTCTCGTGAGGGGCAAATGCTAGTCCTCCTGCTCACCTTGGCCGTCGCCTTCGGCTCGTTCTGCGTCTGGCTGTTCGTGCGGATCGTGAATCGACGCGAGCGATGGGCGATGTGGACAGTGGCAGCTCTTCCAGCTCTTCTCGTGTTTGCGTACCTGGGCGCGTACGCCTTGCTGTATGAGCCGATGTGGACAATTCCTTATTTCGGGGCGGCGAACTGGGAGCGATACCCAGTCCTTCGCGGCAGTCAGTCCAATGACGAACTGTTCCGGAGCGTCTTCGGAGTCGCGCACAGAATCGACCGCAAATTGCGTGCTGATTTCTGGTCCGAGACGAGGCCGTATCGCGGCGGCAAACATCCTTGAGTTGTGTCGTCATCCGGGACATTTCGTCAAATGTGCGGCGGCTTTCGGCTCCGTCAGATCACACTGTTCTGGAATGACGCACGGGTGGCTGAAAAACGCCGAGAGGGACCACACTGAGTTGGGCGAACGTTAAGCGAGCGACTTTCTGTGTGTCGAAAACAACGAGGGCGAAGTCCTCGACTTCCACAGCTTGCGGCACACCTGCGGTGCCTGGCTGGCGATCGCCGGCGCTCATCCCAGGGCGGTCCAGGCGATCATGTGGCATTCGACGATCGTGCTCACAATGGACACTTACGGGCACCTGTTCCCGGGCCAGGAAGCTGAGACGATCTCGCGGGAGCCCGCGATGATGGCTTGCCAGACGTCTAAGACGAAGCGGGCATAATGGCGACATGCCGCTCTGGAATTCAAAACTTACCTCGGTGTGTCGGACCGACGTGCGCTTTCGTCGCCGGAGCGGCGGGACTCATGGTTCAAATCCCGTCGCCAGTGTGGACGGAACGGAATCGTTCTTCCTCGCAAAATTTGCGGGGCAATTCGCGCGAGCAAATTCGTCCCCATGTTCCTGTTAAATGCGGAGGTCAGTCATTGAAGAGCCATTCCAAGGCCATTATTATCCACGAGGTCTTGCAAGGTAATCAAAAGTTATGCCTCTTGAGCGATGCCATACTTAAAATGCCCTCTCTGCGGTTGCACCTATCACTTGCAGGTGACTGACGTCGCCGCGTGGTATCGAGATCGGCATCCGTCCGTGCCACCGGGGTTTCTCGCCCCTGGAAAGTGTTACTACTGCTGGCAGGAGATCAAGGAGGGCGATTGCATCGTGGTGCGTAAGATCATCGGTGACGAGCAGTTCGCCCAGCCATGAAAAAGGGACGTTGAAAACAATCCTCGGTTCCGAAGACGGTTCGATTTTCATCGTTAAGATGGATTCAGGCAAGGAGGCGTATCTCGTTCGCGCCGAATTTCGAAAGCAGCGGGAAGACGAGGCGTAAGTCGCTTATGCACCCGTTCTCGGATGAAAAAAACGTCGCACCCGGACATCCCAGTTTCGAACGCCGGCCAAAAAAAGTTCAATAGCCGACTTGTCACCCCGAGTCTTAAACACCTGGCCGGGATTAACCCTTGCCATCGTTCGGGGCCGTCCGTCAATATTACGGGTACTGTTCGTGCGCTGATGCTCTTATTGAAAGGACTCGTTATGGATCGTCTCACCGTGCTCGTCGCCTGCTTGACCTTGATTGGGGCTCCGACAATCGTGTTCGCCGAAGGCAAACGGACGATGACTGTAGAAGACATGCTTACCTTCAAGCGGGTGGCCGACCCGCAGGTCAGCCCCGACGGCAAGCTGGTCGCCTACGTCGTTACCAGCGTCGACCTGGCCGCCAACAAGAGCTCGTCGGCGATCTGGGTGGCCTCGACGGAAAAGGGCGAGCCGCGCCAGCTCACCAACGTCCGCGACAAAAAAGACCGCAACCCGCGCTGGAGCCCGGATGGCAAAAAGATCCTTTTCGAGTCGAACCGCTCGGGCGAAACACAGCTCTGGGTCATCGACCTGTCCGGCGGCGAGGCGAAGCAGCTCACCACGATCAGCACGGGCGCGGAGAGCGCCATCTGGTCGCCCGATGGCAAGCAGATCGCATTCGTATCGGCCGTCTACCCGGAGTTCTCCGAGAAGCCGTTCGAGGAGAGCGACGCCGCCAACAAGAAGCGCAAGGAGGAGATCGAGAAGAACCCGGTCAAGGCCAAGGTGTTCGCCAAGCTCTTCTACCGCCATTGGGACTCGTACGTCGAGGACAAGCGGCAACACTTGTTCGTCGTGTCCGCGGACGGCGGCAATCCGAAGGACGTGACACCCGGCGACCGCGACTCCTACCCGACCTCGACAACGTTTGCCACGGGCGACAATTTCACCTTCAGCCCGGACAGCAAGTACCTGATCTTCACGGCCGTCCCGGCCACCGACGAGGCGTGGAACACGAACTATACGATTTGCCGCGTACCGGTAACGGGCGGCACCAGGGACTGGGAGTGCCTGACGAGTGAAAACAAGGCCGCCAGCAGCGGCCCGCTGTTCTCGGCCGATGGCACGCAACTCATTTACCGGGCCCAAAGGCGGCCGGGTTACGAGGCCGACCGCTGGGAGCTGATGCTGGTCGAGACCGACCAAAGCGGCGGCTTCAAGGGCAAGCCGCGGAGCATCACGCCGGACTTCGACGCCAGCGTGGAAGATTTCGTCTGGGCCGGCAGTGACCGGCTGTACTTCACTGCG
>JAFEBR010000526.1 GCA_018242565.1 Planctomycetota bacterium
CGTGTCAAGGCACTTCAGCTCGCCAGTGCGTACCTGGCCAATTCGAGCGTGACCGTCACGGTTGGTTCGGGACTCTCGGGGGGGGGCGGTTCCGTTTCGCTCCGCCGTTCGATTACGATCAGCCTGGGGACCATCACGTCGCTGGGCAAAATCACCAGTCACAACAGCCTCACCACGGCGGGGCAGGGCTTGCCCGTCGTCGTGGCCTCGGCGAACTTCGCGGGGGTCAACGCAGCCGCCCAGACGATCTGTTCGTTCACAGACGGCAATACGGATGCGGTGCTCGAAACATTCACCCGTGCTCGGATCGTTTCCGCCCAGGAAGACCCGGCGGACACACCGATTGACACGGTGATCAATTCCCGGCTCGGATTCATGAAACAGGAATTTCCGCGGCAACCTGGCATACTGGCCACCTCGATTCCTGCTGACTCTTACCAGCCCCATCAGTCCGCCACGACCGGACCAACAATTACAACGAACGCGATATATACCAAATCGTCCACGTGTACGTGGGTGAATTCTCCGTGCGAAGGAAATACGACAAACTGCCCCCCAGCACGTCAGGCCGCCTGCCCCCGCCGCAGATTCTTCCCAAGCTCACGGCCTGCACGAGCCCCGCAGGCGTCTGGGTCGCGCAGCGATAAGAGGGCGCTCCATCGACTCTGCTTCCATTGATCCCCCACGCGGACTTAAACCTCGCCCGATCCGATCGGCCCGCCCACCGACCGGCGCGGTTCGTATCAACGGGTAGAACCCCTCAACCGATCGACGGCTGAGCTGCTCAAGTCATCCTTGGCGACCCGGTCTTAGCCAGCGTAGAATGCCAGCAAGGAATCACTGATTTCAGAATTCTTTGCCGTGAGTGCTCGAGGACGTTCCATGCGCGATTCATTGACCCGGCGACATTTTCTGCAAACCTCGGCCGTTCTCGGATTGGGAGTCGGATTGCCGGCGGACGTCTGGGCCATCACGCCTGACCAACCCGAAGAATTGACCGTTCGGCCCGATGCCGTTTGTCTGCGCCCCGAAATAGAACCAGTCGTGAGCTGGATCGAAGACACTCCGCGGGACCGGATCCTTGAGGTAGCCGTCGCACACCTGAAGCGCGGCCTCTCGTATCGGCAGTTGCTGGCCGGGCTGTTTCTGGCGGGGATCCGGAATATCCAGCCCCGCCCGGTCGGCTTCAAGTTCCACGCCGTTTTGGTGATTCACTCGGCACATGTGCTGGGTCAGTCTGCCGCGCAGGACGAACGCCTGCTCCCGTTGTTGTTTGCCTTGGACACCTTCAAGGCGTCGCAGGCCGCCGATGTCAAGGAAGGCGATTGGGCGTTGGGGCCGGTCTTGGAGGGGCAAGTTCCCCCGGCCTGGTTGGCCAAGGACCAATTCATCGCCGCCATGGAATCCTGGGATGCCGACGCCGCCGACTTGGCCACCGTCGCCCTGTGTCGCTCCTACGGTGCGGCGGAAGTCATGGAATTATTTTGGCGGTTCGCGATTCGCGACCAGCGGAACATTGGCCACAAGGCCATCTTTGCCGCCCAGGCTTGGCGGACGCTGCAGGCCATTGGGTGGCAGCACGCCGAACCGGTCTTACGATCGCTGGCGTTCGGTTTGCTCGACCGGCAGGGGGCGCCGGGCTTCGATGTCGTCGGTCCGTATCGCGAAAACGTTGACTTGGCGGAACAATTTCCTGGGTCCTGGATCACCGGCGTCGAAGACCGGGCCGCCAGCGACCATCTGTTGGCGGATCTGAGGCAGGCCAGTTCCCGCGCGGCGGGGGCCTATCTGCAGGAATATGTGAACGGAGGGATTCACCCCGCTGGCATTTGGGACGGACTTCTCAAGGCCGCGAATGAACTCCTGTTGCGAAAGACCGGCATTATTTCGCTGCACGCGGTTACGGCGGTCAACGCCCTGCATTACATCTTCGGTGCCGCCGCGGACGAACAAACCCGCCGGTTGGCGTTGTTGCAGGCGGCCAGTTGGATCGCCTTGTTTCGCGAGGCCCTCGGGGACGCCCCCGCGTGGCACTTGAACGAACTTGAACCCTCGCCGATACCGCGTTCGGCGGATGAAGCTGTAGCAGACATTTTCGCGACAATCGGTGTCAATCGTCGTGATGCAGCGGGCAAGACACTCGCCTTTCTGGCGCAAGGCGGCAGCAACGAGACGCTTTTTGCAGCGGCCCGACGGATGATTTTTCTGAAGGGAACGGATAGCCACGACTTCAAATTTGGAGCGGCCGCCTGGGAAGAATCGCTGCTGGCCAGCACGCCCCGCACGCGGTCGCTACTGACCGCCGGCATGATGGGTTATCTGCCCGCCTCGACCACTGCCGACAGCCCGCTCATGAATCGCGCCCGCGAAGCCGTCGCGAACGGATTGAAGTAACGCCGGGAGACACGGATGGTCCCCGCCCTCCCCGGCAATCCGAACCCGCCTGCGGTCAAGTCGCATTCGGCCGTCCCGTTCGCGGGTGGCGGGTGATCTGCAGTTTGTCATCGTGTGAGAAACTGACACATTCTCCCTGCGAACCGTCGCGTAACAGGGTGTTAAATACAGTTCCCGATTTCACGTCGCGAGACCGGGCCAATAGACGACCTCAGATGTTTGGTGATGCGAGCCGTTCTCCCCACCGTCAAGCAGGTAACAGCGCCCGTGCCGCGTCTCGAGAGAAACACTGTCCTCCGAGTCCGTCGTTGCCTTCACTGAACTGGTCCTGCTGCCCCAGTTATCCCTTTTGAATTTTGCAAGAACCTGGCAGACCATCCGCGGACAGATGGGCTCACACGGTTGGCGGAGGACTGCAGCAGCAATCGTTCACGGCGAGTCGCGCAGGGCGACGGCAGCGAGCCAATCCGCGGTTTCGAAGCCTTCGGAAAACTGGGCGCAGACCTGTTGGATCTCGATTTTCGCAGACTCTTGTGCACCGGGCAGCGACCGCTGTTTCCCGGCCAGGTTTGCGGCACTGACGACGACTCGCAATTCCAACGACAACGCTTGTTGTTGACGCGCGATGGCCAGGGCGCTTTGAAAACAGGTGCTGGCAGCGTCGCGTTGCGGTTCGACCCCATCGCCGAGACTGGCCGCCTGGAGCAGAAACTCGCCCCGCAGTCGCTGCAGTTCCGCCTCGTAATAGTGCTCGTCTGTTTGCTCGACAATGGCGAGTGCGCGGTTCAAAACTTCGAGACCCTCGGCGAACAGTCCGCCTTCCCCCAGCGTCTTGGCCAACAGTCCCAGGAAATAAGGGTGCATCATCGCGGCGCCGTTGGCCAGATAGGCGGCGATCCCCTGACGGATGCGGGTGACGCCGGCAGACCAGTCCCCCAGGCGAGTTTCTGCCCACCCGGCAAGAATCGTCCCCGCGGCCAACCAGACGGGAAACGCCTGCTCCTCGGCGAGAATCAGCAACGAGCGGGCATATTCAGCCGTCGCCTGGGGCTCACGTCGTAATTGATGCACTTTCGCCGCGTTGAACAGGGCAATGGACAGGCCGTACAAATCGCGACGATCCCGCCCGCGCGCCACGGCCTGCTGACATCGCGCGACGGCTTGATCCGGAAATCCTCGCAACCATAACACGACCGAACCGTGCGCTCGAAAGGGAATTCCCATATCGCGGCCGTACACGGCCTGTGTTTCGTCGGGCAGGTCGCGTCCCAGATGCGACCACGCCGCGGCCGGTTGGCCCAGCATCATCAGCGAGTATCCCGAACTGTGGTCTGCCGCCAATAAGGCCAGCGGATCATTCTGGCTGCGTGCCAATTGTGAGAGTTCGCCGGCAATCTCCCGCGCGGCGCGGTGCTCACCGCGCAAGATATAAAACGACCAGAGCCCCCATAAAAGCGGTGACCGGCTGGCCGGTTCGATCTCGACATGACTTAAGGCACGAGCCCGGCGATAGGCTTCCACGACTCCCGGGGCGGCGAAGCCTTCCGACTGTTGCAACGCCAGTCCCAACACAAATTGCAGGCGGGCTTCCTGACGTGCGCGTTCTGGAGTTTCCGGTAAACGCAGCAGCATTTCCAAGCCGCGGCGGGCGAGCACCGCGGTCTCGCGATGCGCGTGCAGCCGAAACGGATTTCTGGCGGCCAGATAGAAGCCTTCTGCGGCTCTCATCCAATTGCGAGCCTTTTCGAACAATAACGCAGCTTCACTCGCCACGACCGCGCTCTGCTCGCCGTGATGAGCCAGCAGCGCTTCCGCCACGGCGGCGCTCCATTCGGCCCGCCGACTGGGAGACAGCGCCCCATACAACGAGTTCTGGTAAAGCACGTGGACGAAACGATAGCGCAACGTGACGGTCCCGTCGGGGAACTCCTGTTCCCGCACCAGCAGCACCAACCCGCTGGTCCGCTCGAGCAACGCCAACCGCTCTTCGATCTCCGCGGCACTCCGCGTCAGCACTCCGGCCACGACGACCGCATCAAATTCATACCCTTGAACACTGCCGACCGACAGCAGTCGTTGGTCGGCTTCGTCGAGCTGACCAGTCTGGCGGCGGATCAAGCTGCGAACCGAGTCCGGCAGTTCCTTTTGGAAATCCGGCAATGAGTGCATCAATTCCCAGCAGCCATTTCGGCAGGAGATCACGCCGCTGTCTCGCAAATGGCGCACGAGTTCCACGAGAAACAACGGATTTCCCTCGGTCTGCGCATGCAGACGGGTGGCGAAATCGGGTGGAAACTGATGCTTGGGAAATTCCTGCGACAGGTAACTTTCTACGTCGAGCTGAGTCAAAAAGGACAACGGCAACACGCGGCAGACACCATGCCGCTGCAATTCAAGTTGCACCGATACGAACGGATTTTTACCCGCATGCATCTCAGCCGGTCGAAACGTGGCCACCACCAGCAACCGCAGTCCGGTGACGCGACGGCCCAGGAACGCTAAAAGATCCACCGTTGAAGCATCAGCCCAGTGTAAGTCGTCAAGGAACAAGACCAACGGCAAACTGCGCCCGATTTCGCGGACAAAGGCCAGGAATTCTCGCTTTAATCGCTCTTCGGTCGCCGTCTCGGCACGCACGGCCAGCATTTCGGCCAGCGCGTCACGCGGCGACGGAGCCACCTGCGCATACCAGGTTTCCGCGCGGTCGCGCAAGGTCTGGGACGCGAGGCTGCCGACTTCTCCGCGGAGGAGTCCTTCCAGCGCTTCGAGGATGGGCAAATAAGCGCCCGTCCCGGCCAGCCGTTCGGAACATTGACCACGTCCGATGCCGGCCACCAGGCCACTGGCCTGTAATTCCTGCAACCAGTCCTCCACCAGAGTCGTCTTGCCGATGCCCGGTTCGCCAGAGACACAAAACAGCACGGGCCGACCCTGATCGGCGGCTTCGAAGGCCGCCCAGAGAACATCGCGTTCGACGTTGCGGCCGATCGACTTGCGCACGCGAAAATCCCGCACGGCGTCTTGCCAGCGGGGCCTGGTCGATTGGAATTGCCGGTCGAGTGCGGCCCCGATTTCAGCGGCCGTGGGGCGCAGGCTCGCATCTTTTTCGAGCATTTGCAGCAACAGGGCTTCGAGATCGACCGAGAGCGTGGGGACGAAGCGCCGCGGCGTGATGACCGGTTGGGTCGAGATCGCGGTGAACGTCTCCAGGGGCGAGTCGGCCGCGAACGGATGCCGTCCTGTCAGCAACTCGTAGGCCACGATTCCCAGGGAAAACACGTCGCTGGCGCTGCCAACCGGTTCGCTGCGGGTTTGTTCGGGCGACATATAGGTCAGCGTGCCGGCCATACTCCCAGGAGTGGACCCAGAGTCATTCCCGGCCCCGACCCAGCCGCGGACATTCGCCGGAAACTCATGCGGCAAGAGTCGCGCCAGTCCGAAATCGACGACTTTCACATGGCCGTCGGAACGGGCCATGATGTTCTCGGGTTTAATGTCTCGATGGACGACTCCCGCAGCGTGTGCGGCCGCCAATGCCAGAGCGGCCTGACCGATCAGACGGGCCACGACATCGGGTTGCGGACGCTCTCTGACGAGCGCCCGCAACGTCACGCCTTCAATCAGCTCCATCACGATGCACGGATGGTCGCCCTGCTGGCTCAGGGCGTGGACCGTGCAGATCCCGGGATGGTTGAGCGCCGACGCAGTGCGGGCTTCTCGCAGGAACCGCGCCAACTGGTCGGGCGCATGGGCCCGGTCTTCACGCAACACCTTGATGGCGACGTAGCGATTGAGGCTCTCTTCGCGGGCCTTGTACACAATGCCGATCCCGCCGCGCCCAATCTTTTCCACAATCTCGTAGCCCGGCACGACGGGCAGGGCGGCCGGCGCAAGAATCTCGTCCCCAGGCAGGATCGGCACATCCGTCGCCTGAGATTGCGCCACAGCCGCCAGTCCGGCATGCAAGGTGAAATGGCGGCGGAGACGTTCTTCGAAACGGGGAAATCGCCACAGGAATTCCTGTAGAGCCACCGCTTCACCTTGTTCATGCCGCAGCACAACCTCGGTCAAGATCAGCTCGAAGGCATTCTCACTGCTTTCCAGGTCAGGATGCTGTCGCAAGTAGGCTTCCACGGGAACACGCTCGCCACGCTGCCAGCGTCCGATCAAGTCAGCGCAGAGCCGGTCCCTCAGTGCGTCCGCTGCGTTGGCCCCTTCAGGTCGCGACTCACGCGACAGGGAAGTCAGATGTTCTTCCATCAGGCCGCTCAGTCCTCACGTGCCGCGGGCGGTGCATCCACCAGTTCTTCGTCCAGATCCATTTCTTTCAAGATGCGTGCAAAGGCCCGCTCGAGCTGCTTGCGGCGACCTTCGGGCGTCCCCCCCAGTTCCGTGGCAATCGCGGTCCAAGGCTCACCCGCTCCGCGACGGTCAGACAGTTGCCGCTCTTCGACTGACAGGCGCTTGCGAAATTCCCCCAGCAGCTCGCGACTGGCGACAATCTGACTGGGGCTGTCATGATCGGCGGCGACATCATGCACGGCACCGTCGAACGCTTCGCTGCGCCGGGCGTCGCGCTGCTGTTGCCGCTGGTGGCGAACTTGAGACAGCAGCTTGTTCCGTGCCATCGTCACCAGGAGTCCTACCAACTGCTGCGGATTCTGCGGAGCAAAACGGCCCACAGCCACCCCGGCGAAGAAGCTCGCCAGAACGGACTGCGTAATATCCATCGTATCCAGCATGCGCCGCACCCGCCCATCCTGGATTCGCAACCGGACACGCACTTCCAGTCGAATATCGGGCTCGTAATACCGCACCAGCTCAGCCGCAGCGGCCGGATCGCCCGCCTGAACGCGGCTCATCAGTTCTTCAAAGGCGGGAATCGAGAGCAAGGCAGGGGTCCCAACGACCAGCAACGAATCGGCGACGTCGTGAGCGCGGCGGCAACAATTGTTTCCAGTCACTTTCTTTCTTTTTCTTAAGAATTTTAATCTGCCCTGTCCGCTCTA
>JAFEBR010000527.1 GCA_018242565.1 Planctomycetota bacterium
CCATGACTCGCGCCCCATCAAGCAACGGTTCGATCGCCCGGCCGAGTTGGGCCCAAAATTCAATCTGGCCAGCGATCGAGCGATTTGTCAACTCGGCCGTCAATCGAGCCTCTAAAACAACCTCATCGGAGAGTTCTACTGGTTGACTCATACCCTAAAGGTTGCATTTTGCTACCCCGAGTCAATCCGAAAACTGGCAAGAATCCATGGAATAAGGAACGACAGACTCCGGGTAGTAAAGGGGGGATTCGAATCCTGCAACGCCGCAGATCGAGGAACGAAACTGAAAACTGTGCGGGAAGAACGCCGGCGCTCAGGCAAAACAGGATCGTGGCTTCACAATGAACCGTTGACGAGCACGAGACGCCATCGCACGCCGTGTTCCCCCAAATCGCGAGTGCGAAGGTACCCCCGAACCACTTCAACCCAGCGAGCCGTCCGGGTTTATCCCGGCGGTATCGACGTGTACTTGTGAAAGCGTATGCACATGCTGTTTGTCTCTCGCATGAACGCTTCTGCGCAAAAGCAAACCCACCTGACAAGCCAGCGTGGATGCCCATCGTCCCCGGCGACCTCAGGCTGTACATCTCCGCCGAAGCTGCACCTGACGTCGATCCTGCCGGTATCGACCTGGCAGCTCCCTCCGCAGCACCGCACCAGGGCAGGGCGGGTGGAATTCCCTGTCCCCCCCTGTTAGAACTGCAGCCAGCAGGATCACGGTCAGCGCAAATCTCCGACTCCGAGGAAGAATGGTATGGGTTGGTTCGGATCGAAAGACTGGAATGTAGTGGCGATCATCTTTGAACGCGGAGACCTATTCCGTGTGAACGGTCAACGAGGTCGAGGCGGAAGCGCGACGACGATCCGCGACGCCGTCAAACAACACCCACGCACGATCCTGTGGGGGGTGTTCGACCAGAAGGGAGCTCATCTGGAGAGTGCTCCGGGTCCCGGTTCCAAATCCATCGCCACCGCAACTTTGCAGCAGCTCATCCGGGATTTCGCCGCGAACCCCAGCGTCCGCGAGATCCTGCAGATCCTCGAAACCGGCAAAGAAGACAAAGTGTCGAAACCCATGGTCTGGTCAGGTTATCCCGTCAAACGCGACGCATAACCCGCCGGGCCCATGCCCGGTTGCCGCCACATGTGTTTCGTGCACCGTTACACCACGTGACGGAGTTGCTTTCCGTTTCATTTCGACTCGCCTAGAATCGCACCGCGCAGTCAGCCGCTTGCTGATTTCTTGTGCTCTCGTTGACTTAAGGACCACTCGTGAATCGACCTGCCCACGCCGCTCCCCCTTCGGAACCCACCATCAAGATGACCGATGGCTGGCATTGTCTGCACCTGTATTACCGGGTTTGTCAAAGCTCGTTGAATCAACTCACCGATGGCCAGCGTGCCGTCGGGCGGGAAGAACTGATGCACCTGCTCGACCCCGCCCGCCCCGGCGCTCCCCTCCGCCTGCAAACCTCGGTGATTTCCGGACACAAAGCCGATCTGGGTGTCCTGATGATGGATCCGGATCCGCTCGTCATCGATACGGTTCGACAATCCATCCGCAATTCGCCACTCGGCGTCGCGCTCATTCCCACCTATTCGTTCGTGTCGATCACGGAAGTCTCGGAATACGTTCCCACACTCGAACAGTATGGCGAACGCCTGAAACTTGAGGGCACACCCCCGGACAGTCCCGCCTTCGCCGCCAAGCTCAAGGCCTACGAAGAACGGGAAGTTATGATGCGCAAACAGCGTCTGTTTCCCGATTTTCCGCCCTGGCCGGTGGCCTGCTTTTACCCCATGAACAAGATTCGCGATCCGCACGCGAACTGGTACACGCTGCCTTACAGTCGGCGCATGGACATGATGACCGAACACGGCAAAAGCGGCATGAAGTTCGCCGGCAAAGTGTCGCAGGTCATTACCGCCTCAACCGGCCTGGACGACTGGGAATGGGGGGTCACACTCTGGGCCCGCGAACCAGCGTTCCTTAAAGAGATCGTCTATACGATGCGGTTTGACGAGGCTTCGGCGAATTACGCCGGGTTCGGACCGTTCTACGTCAGCTACATCATGTCGCCGGCCGACGCGCTGTCGCACCTGCGAATCTGACGTCCGTGCAGGTCTTTGTCTCGGAATACGTCTGCGGGGGAGGGTGGCCCGGAGCCGAGATTTCCGGGTCGCTGGCGACCGAAGGCCGAGCGATGCTCGCTGCCGTCGTGGCCGATCTGTCGCGACTGGAAAACGTCAGCGTCGTCGCCACCTGGGATCGCCGTTTGCCCCCGCCGCCGTTTCCCGCGGGGGTGACCCGGCTGGTGGATTCACCCGCCGACGAAGCCCGACAGTTCGACCACCTCGTCTCCACCAGCGACGCCGTGCTCGTGATTGCTCCTGAGTTGGGTGGCACATTACTGGAACGCTGTCGCCGTGTGGAACAACTGGGGGGCCGGCTGCTGGGCCCCTCCAGCCCGGCCGTGGCGCTTTGTGCAGACAAGTACCAATTGGCCGAACACTGGCGTGCTTCGGGTATCTCCACGATTCCCACCTGCGAGTGCGGCACACCGACCGCCGACTCGCGTCCGTA
Source organism: Planctomycetota bacterium (assembly GCA_018242565.1). GTDB lineage: Bacteria > Planctomycetota > Planctomycetia > Planctomycetales > Planctomycetaceae > JACQFH01. The sequence goes on from JAFEBR010000527.1 coordinate 2,585, forward strand.
TTTTCCCTTCACGTTTCCCGCCGTCCTCAAGCCACGGCACGGTGCCGGTTCGCAAGATATGCATCTCGTTCACAGTGCAGCCGAGTTGACGACACGCCCCGAACTGGCCGCCATGTTGGCCGACCCAAAATTCATTATCCAACCGTACCTGGAAGGCACGGCCTGTTCTGTGTCGTTGCTGATTTCTCCCGATGGCCGATCGGTGGAGCCACTGTTACCGGGGAAACAGTACGTCAGCAGTGAGGATCAATTCGTGTATCGTGGAGGCCAGATTCCCTGGTCGGGCGATCGGGCCGAGCAGTTACAACACGCCGCGTTCACGGCCTGTCGCGGCATCCCGGGACTGACTGGTTACGTGGGAGTCGATCTGCTGATCCCGACGAAAGCCGGCAGGCCACCACTGGTCGTTGAGATCAATCCCCGATTGACGACCAGTTATCTGGGTTACCGCCAGGCCACCGACGACAATTTGACGGTGTGGATGCTGTATCCCGAACAATTCGCGAACCCGGTTCGCTGGAAACCGGGGGTCGTCGAATTCGGTGCCGATGGCCAGATCGTGTCCCGGCGGAATTGAAGCGCCGGGCCACGATTGTCGCGACCAGTCATCAGGCCATGAATATTCGCCAGGCCGGGACGATCAGCGGGGCAGGGGGCCACTCACCCTCAGGTTCCGGAACTTCACCAGCGTGCTGTGGTTCTGCAATCCGAGAAACCCGCGCGTCTGCCGCAGCTTAATCAGCGGGAATTCCTCTTCGGTCACATCGGCCACCACGACACCGTTGTGCGTGACGACAATTCGCTGCCCCCGTGCGTCGATCTCCAATGTATTCCATTGCCCGGCCGGCTTGCAGACATGCTGGGTGGCGCCGGCAATATCGTAGACCGAGGCACTGTATTGGTAATCCTTGAGATCTTTGTACTTGGGGGCAGCGTCATCGAGAATCTGCACCTCGAACCCGGCCGGAGGCGCACTTTCGTTCTCGCGGTGGTGGTTACCATCGGCGGGCACACGGACATAGACGCCGCTGTTGCCTTCCGCCGAGACCTGATAGTCAAACCGCAGGTTGAAATCGCCGTATTCTTCGCGACTCCGCAGCCACGGCCCCGGCGCCCCGGTGCATTCCAGCCAGCCTTCGCGAACCTGCCAGCACTTTTCGGCCGGCTCGCCTGCACCTTCCCAACCGGTCAGATCCTGTCCATTGAATAACGACCGTGCTCCAATTTCCGTGATCCGCACATTACGAAACTGAAACTGGCCTCCCAGCGGTACTTCGCATTGCAAACCGACATAGCCGGCGGCCCCTTTGAGCCCACCCACTTTATAAGCCAGCCGACCATTGATCTCGAGGGCCACCGTATCTCCCACCACGCTGATGTCGAACGAGTTCCAGTCCCCCTTTTTGACCAGCCCCGTGCTGGCCGCCCCCGGCAGATTGCCGATATTGCCCTCTTTGTTTTCCAGCAGGTTCACCTGATATCCCGCGGCGGGGAAGGGGGCCCCTCCTGCAGGAGTGCGAATGTATATACCGGCGTCGTAACCCGCGGGCTTCAACGCCTTCCATTCCACATGCAGGACGAAGTCGGCGTACATGGAATCGCTGCGCAGCCAGCCATTGCCATCCTGCAGCACGAGCAGCCCGTCCGCCACCCCGATCTTGCAGCCATTCTCCGCGGTCCAGCCGTTGAGTGTCTGCCCGTCAAATAAACTCGACGTGAATCGCGGAGGCTCCGGGTCGGCAGCCCGGCTCGGCACCAGACTCTGTGATGAAACCACCATCCCCAGGCAGAGAACCCGCAGCGACATTGACCAGCGACAAAGCCCGCGACGCCGATCTCCCGGTCTTTCAAAGCAAGCGACTTGCGGCACGATTTGAGTTCCGGGGGATCGCGTCACCATGAATTCTCCAGACATGCGGGCAGGCTCCAGCGGTGGTCTTACCGATTCGGTTCGTAACATGACACAGGGAATGAAAACAACGAAATCACAAACGGGCAGGGGGGGCGATGCTGTCCTTACGAGGATGCGGATGGTGAACCGAGTTGCACCAGCGGCAACCCCGCGTTCATGCTGCCTGAACGAAATCCCTCAAGATCGACCGTCACGTATTTAAATCCCAGCGATCGCAATTCACGACAAATCCGCTCGCGCAGCGGATTCGCTGCCAGTCGCGATAACGCCGTCACCGGCACTTCAATGCGGGCCAAATCATGGGCTTCATGTCGCACCCGCAATTCCCGCTCTCCCAACACGTCGCGCAAAAAACGTTCGGCGGCATCGATCCGACCGACTCGTTCGGGCGTTACCTCCAGGCCATAGGCGATCCGGCTGGATAGACAGGGGGTCGCGGGTTTATCCCAGACGGGCAGTCCCCAATGTCGTGCCAGGGCGCGCACGTCATTTTTTGTCAGTTCCGCTTCAATCAGCGGGCTGCGGACCCGATGTTCAGCGGCCGCCTGCATGCCCGGCCGGTAGTCCCCCGTGTCGTCGAGATTGGCTCCGTTGACGATCGTCCCCAGATCAAGTGACGCCAGAGACTCCAACTGCGAATACAATTCCGTCTTGCAGTGATAGCAGCGGTCGGGCGCATTGCGCAAGTAATTCGGGTTCTGGAATTCCTGGGTTTCGATGACGCGATGCGCGATTCCCAGAGACCGCGCCAGTTCGGCTGCCGCATCGACTTCACCCTTCGCCAGACTGTTGCTGACCGCGGTGATCGCCGTCACCCGATCTCCGCAGGCCAAAACGGCCGCTTGCGCCACCACCGCACTGTCCACGCCCCCGGAAAACGCGACGGCCACCCGATCCAGCCCCGCCAGCAAAGCGAGCAACCGGTCGCGCTTCGAGGCGAGAGCAGGGGGGAGTTCGGTATTCCGATTCAAAACAGGCAATTCGGGCATGGGCACGCAGGAAACAACCATCTGCCGCATCGACATGGTCACCGGCGGTACGCTCCACCAGCAACAGTCGATACAACCGGAAAGACAGGCAGCTTCGTTACTTCTAGCACACGAAACGGGGCTTCACAATCACGAGATCCACCTATATCATGAAATGCGGCGTGTGCCGATCGTGGCTGTTTTTCCAATTAAAGCGGCTATTCCGCACGGCATGCCGACCAGGAGAATCTGTCGATGAACAAGCTCGCGATGGTAGCTGGATTGCTGGCAATCTGGGTCACAGGCTGGTCGCACGCATGTCGGCTTGAGGCCGCGATCACCCCCGAGCATCGTAAGCAAATCGCCGATGTTACTAAAGAAACGACCAAGGCAGCCGGGCACATCTCTCGGAAAGAGTACGATGAAGCCGAGAAACTGCTGAACGACGCCGAGCAAAAGCTCAAGCAGATCGCCAAGGAGGCGGACGTCAAAGAAACCGACAAGCTGATCGCCGGCCCGCTCAAAAAGATTGCCCAGGCCCGCGAACAAGTTGAACGCAAGCGCCCGGGAGGTACCCCCGGAGCAGGGGGCGGGGCGTTCGAACGGGACGTGGCCCCGGTGCTCGTGGCTCGCTGCCTGAATTGTCATGGCAACGACAATCCGCGGGGCAACCTGCAGATCACAACCTTCGCCGGCATTGTCCGCGGAGGCGACAGCGGTGCGTTCGTCGTCCCGGGCAAACCCGATGAGAGCAGCCTCATTGCCCGCATCAACGCCACGGGCGAACAGCGCATGCCCAAGGGCGGGGCGGCGCTTTCCGATGAACAGATCAAGAAAATCACCGATTGGGTGGCCAGCGGAGCCAAATTCAGCGGCAGCAACACGACACCACTCAACCAACTGAAAGCCCCCGGCGACGCCACCGCCAAGACCGACAACGTGCCGATTCAGATCAATAAGCCCACCGGCAGCGAAACGGTCTCGTTCAGCAAAGACATCGCCCCGTTCATGGTGAACCTCTGTCTCAACTGCCACAGCGGCAACAACCCCCGCGGCGGTTATTCAATTGAGACCTTCGAGAAACTGATGCGGGGCGGGAAGAGCGGTCGCGTCGTACTCCCTGGAAATTCCAGCGACAGTCGCATGTGGCACCTGGTCGGCCTGCAGGATCCGATCAAGATGCCCCAAGGACAGGCACTGATCACCCGCAGCAATCACGCCAACCTCAAAACCTGGATCGAGGAAGGGGCCAAGTTTGATGGAGCCGACGCGAAGGCACCCTTACGCAGCCTGGTTCCCACCGAAGCCGAGAAACGAGCCAAGGAATTGGCCTCGCTCAGTCCCGAAGAACTCGCCAAGCGCCGCCTGGCCCGGGCCGAGCAACTCTGGAAAGCCGCGTCCCCCAACGAAGCCCCGGCCATTGAAGAGACCGATGCCTTCATTGTTGTCAGCAACGTAGGCGAAGCCCGCAACAAACTGGTCGCCGACTGGTCCGCGACCACGGCCTCCCGCCTGATCCGCCTGTTTCGGATGAAAGAGTCGCAGATCTGGCGGGGCAAGCTCGTCGTGTTCGTCTTCAAGGATCGCTTCTCATACGTCGAGTTCGCCAAGACGAACGAACGCCGGGACATCCCCGTTGAAACCCAGGGGCATGCCCGCGTCGCCGCGACAGGAGACGAAGCGTATGTGTGCCTGCTCGACATTGGAGATACCGAATCAGAATCCTCCCCCGGCGCCAAGACGCTGCTGTCGGGCCTGCTGGCCGAGGGGATGCTGCAGACGCTGCCAAATCGCGTTCCGGAATGGGCCGCGAAGGGAACCGGTCTGATGCTGGCTTCGCAGGCTGATCCCAAGAACCCGTATTTCCGCGGCCTGGCGGCCGGCGCCAACGAGGCGCTGAAATCTCTTAACAAACCCGACGAACTCTTCGACAACGGCACGTTTTCACCGGCCGATCTGCCGGCCATCGGGTACACACTCACCGCGTTCATGCTGAAGCGGGGGGGCGAGGCGTATTTCGTCAACTTCCTGTCGCAGATGGCGCAAGGGAAGAGCCTGCCCGACACCTTGAACGCTGTCTATAATGCCGACGTGTCGACGCTCGCCATGGCGTATCTGGCACACGTCGAGACATTGCCCGGAGCCAAGGGCGCAGGGAAGAAGAAAAAGTAGTCCATTGCACGACGTGATCATCATCGGCGGCGGGGTCATCGGCCTGTCGCTCGCCTGCGACCTGGCAGGCCAGGGAGTCCGAGTTGCCGTTCTCGAAAAGGGTCTGATCGGACGGGAATCCTCCTGGGCCGGTGCCGGAATTCTGCCCCCCGGTTGTTTCGCCAGGGCGCGCACCCCCGAAGCACGGTTGAGGGGCGCCAGCCACGAGTTGTGGCCCGCCTTCAGCGCACAACTGCGTGAAGAAACCGGAATCGACAACGGCTACCGCCGCGACGGGGGCCTCGAAGTCCGTCTGGGTGGCACACCCGGCGCGCTCGACGCCGAGATCGAACAATTCCAGAGTGAAGGGCTGACCGTCGAGCGCCTCGATGCCGCCGGGTTGCTGGCCACCGAACCCGCCCTGTCGACCGAGATCAGCAGTGC
>JAFEBR010000528.1 GCA_018242565.1 Planctomycetota bacterium
TAATTCAACTATGGAGTACCGCTGAAGCCCGTCGCAAATATTCGTACCGTCCTTGGAAATGCGGCATGCCATGCGAACAATAAACGAAAGAATGGCGATCTGGACGCCGCGACGCAGCCCAGACGCCATTCTCTTCGCGTAGCAGTACCCGAACGAGACAATTATCACGACGAAAAATGGAAAATTCGTCGCGTCGAAATCACTGAACGTCTCGATCGCGTGCATGATTGATGACCAATGCTACTGGAGGTAAGTAATCGCTATTTCTCGACGTATGCACGATTCATCTCGTAATCACGAAGTCGTGCTTTGGCTTTCGCGATTTGATCTTTATCGGGAGATGATTCCGATTTACCTCGTTTGAGCGCTTCGTTTTGCCAGTACTGTGCTTTTTGAAAATCCCCAGCTCGTGCATGTGCCGCCGCCAGCGTATCCAAGCACATCCAATCGTCGCAATTTGTCGCTTTGCATGCTTTCGTTGCTAGTTCGACAGCCCTCTTTCCATTCTGAATGGATTTGTCGGGACACGTCGCAAGGAGCCACGCCAACCCGTTGAGGTCGTATGCTGAATTCGGATTCGCCGCAATCAGTGCCTCGTAATCCTGGAGAGCGGCGGAGTATCGCTCAAGGCGAATGTATTCAAAGACACGACCACGTAATGCGACCGTGTCGGCGGGATTCGCTTCAATCTTGCGAGTGAGATCCTCTAGGTGTTTGTTCCGATTGCCGAGTTTGTCGTTGGCTTGGGCCCGGTAGCGTAAGGCTTGGTGATCATTCGGGCTGTCTTTCAGTACCATTTCTGCAAGATTGAGCACCAGCGCCCAATCTTTGTTTTTCACCGCATCGGATAATTGGTTGCGGATTTCCGCATCAATTGCGGTCGCGATTTCGGATGTCTGACGGTAATTGGCTGCCCGCTGCTCCTCACTCGAAAGAAAGATTTCATGAGGTCGAAAAGTCGGGGGATGATCTTCGGGTTGTGCCAGAAAGTCTCGCCGTTTGTGATCGAGCGAGAACGTCAAGGTTTCGCCAACGTTCGCACAGCCGAGAATTCGAATCTTCTTTTCTTGGCGTTTGCCGACGAGGTTATTGAGCAAGCCCTCTGGTTCGTGATACAGCGTCGTTTCTTTGCCATTGTCGTCCACATAAAACCCCCGGAGCACCGAAGCTTTCAAGCAATCGTCCGGAATCGCCCCATCATCCAGCGGAATCTCAAGTTCCATTCCGATGGGAACGAATCGGGGAGTAAGTTCCCAATCCAACACTTCTGGATTGCTTTTTGACTTCGATGACTTGTCCGCCTTCCAAGTGCCGACGTAACGTCGAGTGAATGCAAATGATACGAGAATCGATTCGCCAGATTTGTCCGCTCCTTCAAATATTCGATAAGTTCCTTTCCAGGCCGCAGTCATCTCGTGATCCAGTCGGAAGAACCAAGCGGCACCAGAACTCCATTTTTTGCCCGGCCGGAGTGACACGATTCGACTATCGTTGCCCCAGTCGTGATCGGTCAAATGGTGTCCGTGCCTAATGGATTGCGGTTTCGAATCGTCAGCGGATATTTGCGAAAGAAGAGCCACAGTCAAGATCAGCGAGGCAGTCATCGAAGAAACTCCTTTGCAATTGAAGAGAACTTGGTCAGAACGACTACGTGAAACACGTTGTGATCAATGAACGCCGTCACTCGCGTGGACAAGCTTTGTCGTTACTCAGACGATTTAGATGGAGTGAGAGTCATTTGCCGGATGGAATCCCGACGCAGGGTCGAATAGAATCGACCGACATGCAACTTTAAAGCGGCGCTTTTCGCCATGGCGCACTGCGCCATCGACAAGTACTGTGTCATCGGTGATGCTGAATGGATGGAACGGAAAGGACAAACGCTGTGGATTTCGCGACGGCATTGGGCCTTACCGTCGATGTGTGGGTCGATGGACGCGACCGAGAACCAATCAAAGAATGCCTGGTTATCGCGCACGCCCTGCATTGGGCGCCGGTTCTTACGAGAGCGATCGAGAGAAACAAGGAGGGCAAAAGATGCCCTCGCAGTTTTCAGGAATTGGCGGAGTACCTTCGCCGAGATCCACGGAATGTCTACCGCTGGAAGGCAGGGCAGTATGCCGGAACAATGTCGGATTTCTTGGCACTTTCCATGATCCTGGAAGTGCCTCTTTCTGATTTCTTTCCTGAGCGCTCGTGGTGGATCTCTCGGGCTGCGTCACTCCTGTGCCGCAACAACGTCGCAATGGAGAATTGTGTACCCTACGGTCACTATTGCGTCGCGCGACCCCGGCGATCGAATCCGGAACTGGATCCCGAGGCATTTGCAAAAGTTGTTGCACTCGACAGCAGCCGTACTCCAGATGAAACAGAAAACGCGATTCTTGTCACTGCCCGAGGCGTTGGCGAAGAGCTCTTAAAGCACGGATGGACATATCCACACAGGAGGCCTCTGTCATGACCACGTTTGATGAAGAAACACTGGTGCTTTACGCCTACGGACGGCTCGACGATTCTAAGACGAAAGAAATTGCTGACGCAATACCCAACGATCCTGAACTCGCATCGGCGCTAGAAATCGTTCAGCGGCTGGTAGGTTTCGATTCCAGCGACTCGAAAATACGTCCGGTTAATCGACTTTCGCAGGTCCATACTCAATTGTTCAAATTTGGCCGCGTGCACCCGTATCTTTTGGCAGGACTTCTGATCGTTTTCTTCAGCAGTCTGGCAGGCGGCAGTTGGATCTGGCTCGTGCCTCATTCGTTATTGCAAGACAACTTCAACGACAATTGGTTTGACTCTCGAATTTGGGATTTTCCGCCAACATCGGAAACCGGACAGGGAGTCATTGAAGCCGATGGTCACATGAAACTGTTGAACCGTGGATATCTAATCTCCCAGGCCGAATTCAACGGTGCAATTGACCTGTCATTCGACTGGCGATGGAGCAACCTTGGCCTAAACCCTGTATATGCAGACCATTTGGTCGTTGTGCTGCGCTCAACCGGTAAACCAAATGTAGAATATCCGTTTGAAATTGAAGATGGCGTGCGGCTTCGCTTCAATGCTTGGACTGGAAAAGTCGAACTCGATTTAGTGCATGAGCCGGGAACTTTGCAGGCTACAGAATTGGGCGTCGTAAAATTGCCAGCTGAAATCTGGCACCACATCCGGATCACTGACGATGGGGACAATATCGCCGTATTTATATCGGGTCCTGACGGTCCCACGCCGGCGGATGGTTCTCCAATTTTCGCCGCGGCATGCCGCACAAAGGATCTAACGGGCCATATCGTGTTCTATAACCGCGAATACGTCGGCGGCGTGCCGCACGAATCA
>JAFEBR010000052.1 GCA_018242565.1 Planctomycetota bacterium
GGGATGGACGAGGCGTTTCCCCTCGACTGCAACGATGCCGACTTTTGTTTGAAGATTCGCGCCCGGGGCTACCTCAACGTGTGGACACCGCTGGCCGAACTATACCACTTTGAATCGCTCACTCGAGGAACTGCCCCCACGGCCGAACGCCTGGCGATTCTGCAGGCGGCCGGTCAATTGTTCCAGGAACGGTGGGCCGGCATCTTTCGAGATGGCGACCCGTATTACAATCCGAATCTGTCATTGCTGGCCGGCGGTTACCAATTGCGGCCTGACGCGCCACACATCCACAGTCGGGCCGCCTGAGGTCCCGGCAATCCGGCAGGAAGGCCCCCCGTGGTCATTGCCAGCCTGACCGGGTGATCGCCCGAAGAACCCACCCGCCACCAGTCCGCTGGAACCCAGGCGGGCAACCTCACGATCGCACGCAGAACCCCACAGACGACCAGGACGCGAGAGATGAACCCCACGGAACTGGAACTGGCCGCGATCCAACTGGCATCGATCAGTGCCAATTACGCGAACAAGAGCCTGTGGGGGAAATTCGTCTATCGGTTCCGCCGGGAATTTCTGCAGCAGGATACCCGCCACAAGCTGCGGTTTCTCAAAACGATGCTGGGAAAAATCGGCCCGCTCTTCATGGCACCAATCCGTCGACGGCGGCGGCGAGTGACGCGAACGGTGCGGTCGGAAGGACAGATGACGGTTGCAGCCGTCTGTACGGGGGGCCTGGGTGACATTCTGATCGCCCGGGCGTTTCTGGAACAATTCGTGCAGGAATACGCCATTGCCCAACTGGATATCGTGGTCGCCCCCGGACGCATTTCTGGCGCCCAGTTCGTGTTTCGGGACTCGCGCGTCCTCCGCAACATCCTTGCGGAAGCAGACCTGGCCCCCGCTTCGACCGAGTACGACCTGATCCTCAAGGTGGGGGACCTGGTGTCGTTCGAATTCGTGCGGGCCGAGGCCCTGACGCAATGGCCGGCCCCCCTGAGGGAGAAACTCGCCGCGGCGCAGCAACTGCAAGACCAGTATCGCACGTTCATCAACCGGCAGCCCATGCTGGATGGATTATTTGCCACCCACGCGGCCCATGCCGGCATGGGGCGACTGGACGTTCTGGGCTGGATGACCTGCATCAACTTCACACAATCGTCGCCGCTTTTATTGTCTCTGGACCCACAGGCCCGGGCGGTGTTCGAGCGATTCCCGACGCTGCAATCTAACACGGAAGCATCCCCGGTCCGTCGCCCGTACATTACGCTGCACAACGGCTGGGATAACGTCGATCACAAGCATGCGGAACAGGTCACCAAAGCCTGGCCGGCCGCGCATTTTGCGGAATTTGTCACCTTGTTCAAAGCCCGGTTTCCGCAGGTGCAGGTGGTGCAACTCGGCACGAAAACCAGCCAGCCGATTCCGGGAGTAGACCTCAGCCTGCTGAACGCCACGTCGCTGGAAGAAACGGCCTGGGTCCTCAGGCACTCGCGCCTGCACCTCGATGGCGATTCCGGTCTGGTACATATCGCTCGCGCACTTCAGACGACCAGCCTGGTATTGTTCGGACCGACCAATCATGAGTTCTTCGCCTATCGCGAGAACCTGAACTACGCATCGACCGGGTGCCGCAACTGCTGGTGGACAACGAATGACTGGATGCACGTCTGTCCCCGCGGTCAACGGGAACCAGAATGCATGACGTCATTGCTGCCCAGCGAGGTGCTGCGCCGAGCCAGCGAGCACCTGGAGCAACTCGGCCTCCAGCCTGCTCAGCAGTCCGCGTGAGCCTGGCCCAACTTCACAGAGCCATCAGACGACAGATCGACGTCAAGCCGCGGGTGGACGACACATTACCCATCGGACTTGGAAACGGCGTCTTTCGCCGGGGGCATTTTCTCGAGATCGGCGAGGGTGTGCCCGAGATCAAGACGAAATCGCTCGCCCTGGATTTCGAGCACGACAAAGTCGAGCGTGACATCGACCACTTTCCCGGACACGCCACCGATCGAAAACTCACCGCCGGCGAACAGGTTTGCCGTCTTATTGGTGGTGGGGTCGTAGAGCGTCGCGTCGTATTCCTCGCCCCCTTCCGAGAAGGTGGAGGTGAGGCGGATGAACTGGCGCGGGTCGTCGTCTGGTGACGTGCGCTGGGTATCTGACTTTCGCGGTTCACGCGGCGGCCCATTGTAGCCACGCACGAACAGACTGCTTTTGGAGATGAGTTCGAAATCGTCCTTGGGGGGCGTTTTCACGAGTTCCGCGACCTTCGGGTCAGACAGCAGCGTGCTGCGGGGCGTCGCGTCTTTCAGCGCCAGGCCATCGACAGTGCAGGTGAATTCGACTGTCGGATCGCCAGTCCCTTGACTGCTCGTGAGCGAGACCTTGGCAATGCGGTGCAAAAGGCCCGAACTGCGGAACTCGTACAGAAAATCGCGAACCTGCGACAGTTTTCCCTTGCCGACCACGTCGGCGGAGACGACGGTGTACACGTCCCCTTTCGATTTGACGCTCATGGACTTGGGGGTCACGGCCACGTCGGTCAACTTGGTCTTATTGGCCAGTTCCACCAGCCAGTTCTGATACAGGTTGGCGGCATTAACGGGATCAGGAGGCAGGCTGCGCTGCTTCCACAGTTTGTATTTCCGGGTGGCTTCCACCCCTTTGGCGACTTCGATTTCCTTCTTGTCCAGCCGTCCGAGACGTTCGGTGATCTGGCGCTGACGATCTTCGACCGGGCCCATTACAAATGACTGGTACTGGACGCTGCCTTGCCAGAGGCCCAGAACGGCGAGCAATCCGCCGGCCATCAATTTTTCTCGTTGATTCATGACGCGGCCTTTTCCTCTGACGATTTCTTGGTGCCGGCAGGCGGGGTTGGAGAGTCCGTTTTCTCCGCCGGTGCTGCGGCCGCCTTTTTCTCTGAGCTGGCTGACGCTTTGTCTTTCTTGCTCGCGGGGGGAATCAGACGGAGATCCTTCTCAAACTGCATGGTGTAATATTCGATCTCTTTCGGTGCGGCCCCTTTTTCCTTTACCGGGGCGCCCTTGAAATGATCGTCGGCAGTAAACCGCGAGTTGAGAGCCAGGATTTCATCCCGGCTGCGGGCATAGCCCACCACGTGCACCGTGGGGGACGTCGAACCCGATTTCGGCAGGCACTCGATCTTCTGCAGGTACATTTTATCGGTGCCGGGCATACGGGTGGTCAACTCGGCCAGTTCGCCCAGCCAGTCAACACTGTCAGCTTCCCATTGTGCCACGATCGTCGCCGAATCAACAGTCGACTTGAACGCCGCCAGCTTTTCGTTCAACGTGTTTTCTTTGGTATTCAGGTTTTCGATTTCTTCATCGAGACGCCCCAGTCGCTGCCACTGCAGAACCCCCAACACGACGGCAATGGCCAGCGCGCCGCCTCCCGCCAGCACCAACCGGCGTTTGCGATCGTCGCGTTTCACCGGCGGTTGCCGCGGTGCCAGAAAGTCGATCGAAGGTACACGGGGGGCATATTGCGCGAGCAACATTCCAATCGGCCCGGCGAACAGCGCCGCGTCTGCCGACGGAGCCAGGGCTCCGGAATCGACTTCAACAGTACTGAGCAGATCAAGCGGGCGGACCTCGCACGACAAGCGTCGGTTGAGCGATTCACTCAACAATTCCTGTTCCGCCGCGGACACCAGCGTCCAGATCCGCTCGATTTTCAGATCTTTGACGTCGGCCCCAGCCCCGCGCAAGGCCACCAGAGCGCGGCTCACCTCGGCGGTGATGGCCTGGGCTTCCTGCCCGGTCGCGGAATCAGAGAGGCGATTCGAGTGCGAAAACAACAGATGACCAAACCGCAAAACAGAGACTTCGATGCGGTTCCCATGCCGCGCCACGACCAGGCTCACGCCCCCCGTCGTGGGTTCACTCGCGGCTTCGGCGCGGGCCACGAATTGTGCCACAGCCACCGCTGTCAGGCCGATCGACTTGGGGGTCAGGCTGGCCGACCCGCACACCGTGTTGACTTCGTCAATGGTCTGCCGGGGAATCGTGGCCAGCAGGACTTCGCGGCCGACTGCCCCTTCGCGTTTGGGCAAGGGAATGAAATCGAGGCTGAGTTCATCCAGTCCCACGGACGATTTGGCGCCCGCCTGGAAACGAACCAGCACCGGAATCTCTTCATCCGTCACTTCGGGCAGTTCCAGACGACGGACGATGGCTTCGTCACGCGGCAGAGCCACCAGAACCGGCCCAGCCGGGATTCCCAGCTTGACGATTTCCGGCTTCAGCCAGTCGAGGAGCAACATGCCACTGGCCGAACCCGATGCCGAAGAATTCGGTCGTGGAATCACAAACGTGCGGGTGACGCGAATTCGTCCCGATGTTACCTGGGCGAGAACACCGGCGACATGTCCGTGTTCCCATTCGACCGCCAAAAGATCTGACATGACTATTCCTGCAAAATCGGCATTGTTCCCCCACAATCATCAGCCACGACAGGGGGAGTGGCAAGACGGAATTGCGAGAATTTTCGATGGTGTCGAGCTTATTTGCCCAGCGTCAGCAGTGATGCCGAAAAGCCGCGACCGAGTTCTGTCAAATCGCGCATGTAAATGACCTGGGGCGGGTCGACCGTGGCGTCAATAAGGGCTTCGACTCGCGCCATCGGTCCGCCTCCCTCAAAGTAGCCCACGGATTGAACATGGAAGACATCGCCGCGGCCGGTAATGAAGGGATCGAGTTGCTTGAGCGTACTGATGTTGCTGATTAAACCGCCGGCAACGAGCCAGCCTGTGTACAACCGCTCGGCGGGTATCTCGCCATTGGTATTACCCGAGTTACGGGGCTGAGCCCCATAAATCGAATCGACCAGGACTTCGGTGACGGCATTGGAGTTGGCCACAGAACTGCCACCACTTCCCCCACCGCCGCCCCCCGTACCGGTGGTCGCCCCACCGGTTCCACTTGTCCCGGTGCTACCCGTTCCCGAACTGCCGGTCCCTGTTGCGCCAGTGGATCCGCTGCCGCTGGAACCAGAGGCGGACGAGCCCGACGTCAATGCCACCAGACTCATCAGCACTTCACGTGACGCCGTGTTGATGTTGATGCGCCCCTCAATGTAGGTCGCGTCGGTCAACGTGAGCTTGTCCATCACCAGCGGCAGACTTTGCGACAGTGAGTCGGGGGGAGTCGCCGTCCAGGGGCTGTTGAGCGTCTGCTGCTGATTGTTGACGTTGCCCTGAGCACGGGCGCCGAACAATTCGTAGAGAGACTGAATCGTGTATTTGGAACCACCACTGATATCGATGCCCCCCACGAGGACCGGCGTGGTCCCTGCCTGACCACCGCCACCAGCACCGGCAGACTTTGATCCGTTGCTGCCCGTAGTGCCGCCGCCGCTGGAACCGCTGCCCGATGAACCACTGGTTTTTGAGGTATTGCTGCTGGTCGTTCCGCCGCTTCCCGACGTGTTGGTGCTTTTGGAAGAATTATTCGACGACTGATTGCTGCTGCCGCCGCTGGCAGTCTTGCTGCTGCCCGTATTCATATTCGTGCTGGCCGTTTTACTGGTATTACTGCTGCTGGACGAACCTGCTCCACCGGCGGTGGCACCACCGGCCGTTCCCGATCCCCCGGAGGAGGACAATCCGAAGACCCGCACCGCGAGAATAAAGGTCGCAGTTTGGGCATCAAAGTCGGTCGAAACCTGGTTGTACAGGTTCGTCAAATCGGACTGATTGACGTTCGTACGGGGCGTCCCGTCGGACTTGAGATTCATTTCACGACTGTACACAGTCCAGAAGGCCGACCAACCGCGCTGCAACACTCCATCGCCATTATCCACGGGCAGGCTGGCGGAGCCGTCATTCTCATTGGGATCGAGAATGCCATTGTGGTTGGTGTCTTCGCCGAACAGCAGTTGGGGAGTCACCCCTTTCACCAGCAGCAGTTCATCGAGCGAATCGAGATAATTGTCTTTGGCGGGATACGGCGGCGACAGCCCCTGGTAATAATCGGTTTCGGCCCCACTCTGCATGGGGTTGGTGTCTTTATCGATCCAGTCGATGATGGCGTCGGCGATCTCCTGCGTCATTTCGGGAAACGACATCAGCACGGCTTCCGCCGTGGCCGACTGAATGGTTCCTGCCGCCACGAGTTTCATCAGCGAATTCAGATTGAGCTTCGACGATTCATCGCTGATTCCAAACCGAATGCTGCGGCCACTCGTATCCAACTCGTTGCCAGTGACGACACTGAACCGCCCCTTGCCTTTCGCATTCGTCGAATCTCGCAGCAGAACTCCTTCCAACGTCTGCGGTTCGTTGTAGTAGTAGCGGGCGTCGGGGAGGTACCGCTGCTGCAATAGACTGGCGACGAGTTCAATGCCCGAGTCAGCCGCGGCCCGAGCCTGGACTTCTCGTCCATAGGTGGCGGCCGCCTGCGATTCGACGGTCATGATCTCGGCAAAGGTGTAAGCCCCCAACGCCAGCAGGGCCACGACGACCAGGACGATCAACAACACGGTTCCTGACCGCAGGGCAGTCAGCGAATTCTGTCGGCTGGAGCGAGGGCGTTGCATGGGTGGGCCTTTCCTATCAGCGACCGGACACGGCCCGGTCACAGACGTCTGTCACTATTGTGAAGAGATTGTTGAAGTATCAACCGGCTTTGCCAAGGGAATCGCAATGGTGAGATTGTAGGTTTCTGTATGCTGCTGGCGTCCGGTCGAATGGGAAATCTGCAGCTTGATGTCGACGGCTTTGGGCATTCCGACCATCACGCTGCTGTCCCAATCGGAGCGCCATTGAAAGCCATCGAAATAACGAAACTGGATGCCTGTCACTTCCGGAGCCACGATCTGTGTACACGAAGCCATCAAAGCCGAGCTGGATTGAGAATCAGCCATTGCCAGTGCCAGGCGATCTCCTTCGAGACGGGCCAACCCTTTGCCGCTGACCGACTGCTGCAAGGTTCCCGTGCCGCTGCCGGCGACGAAATAGGCTACGGTCGCCAGATCGCTCGTTCTCGTCGTGGGGGTCGCGCCGCTCGCGGCCAGCAACAAAGCCCGTTGTTCGTGCCCCGGTTTGCTGCAATGCATGAGAATCGTCGAGGAATTCCCGAACAAGCCAGTGCTCGACGTATTGTACGCGTCATCGGGCGTGGTGGTGGTTGACGATGAGCTGCTGGAACTGCTCGAGGAACTTGAACTACTGCTGGAACTGCCACCCGAACTGGAACTTGAGGAACCGCCGCTCGAAGACGAACCTCCCGACGAACCGCTCGACTCGGCAGCCCGGTACATCACCGACCGCACATCCATTTCGATCTTCCGCAGAATCGATCGTGCGAGCAGTGCCCGCTCTACCTGCTCGTGCCCGGTCGTAGAGTATTTGAAGTAGAGATTCAATCCGGCATAGATGGCACCGATCAACACGACCGACAGGGACATCGCCACCAGGACTTCAAACAGTGTGAATCCGCCAGGTCGTGCCGACGAGGCGCGAGCCAGTCGCACACCCCGCCCTGAATTGCCGGGTAACTGCACTTTGGAAGTTCGGTTCATTGGCCACTCCCGGTCGACGACGAATTGGCCGCGGCGGCGGCTTTCTCTTCTTCGGCCGCCAAGGCTGCCGCATAGGCGGCGACTTCAGCCGCCGGGTCGCGAATGAATCGACGCAACGCAAAGGAGACCTGGCCCATGCTGGAGGTCCCCTTATGCTCCGATTTCACCTCGACGAGATACAGGCCTGAATGCTGCGTCGAACTGACCGCGACGCTCCAGGTCCAGTTCGGGTCATCCGTGAAGGTGCCGGTGGTGGAACGCAAGCCCATGTAGCCCGATTGAATCTCGGCCATCGTGGTTTCGCAACGAATTACGGCCTGCGAATGCAGCTTGGCATCGACCGCACCACGAGCCCCTGTGGAGATCAACTGACCAATTGCCGCCAGGGCCCCCATGAGAATCGCCAGTGAAATTACCACTTCGAACAGCGACAAACCCCGCCGACACGGCGGACAGGGCACACTTCTCGCGGCAACAGTCGCCGACCGGCGTACGGCACGCAAAACAGTCTTTTCTAAAACCGGTCCAGCCTGACGATACATCACTTCGCTCCCGACTGAACTTTGGAAACGGTGACAGCCCCGGTTAACGGTCGAACCGACACGGTCAGGCGCCGCGATTTATTGTCTTCAATCTGAATTTCCGCCGCCGACGCCGAGCCATCGGGATGGAAGATGATCGGCAAAGCCCACGATACACCCGTGTAGTCTGCCGCGTTGCGCAGGCCGTTCATCAGTTCTGGCGCGACCTGATGGCCACCCGCGGCAGTCGGCGCCACGAAGTGCGCCTTGTCAGTCACCAACTTGCCGCCGGCCTTATAGGACACTTTGCCACCTGACGATTGTTCGGCCGTCAGCGCACCCAAGTCGTAAGGGACGACCAGAAACCGATGGCCACCGGGTTCAAAACAGAACTGGTAGTCGTAGCCGGTTTCAATTGCGTGCACGCGGGCCGCGGCCAGCTTGGCCTGGACCAGCATGCCACTCTGGCGCATCTGGTATTCGCTCTGGATCGCAGAAATCGCGGGATAGGTGATCCCTATGGCCACCACAATCACGGCCAGAACAATGACGATTTCGAACAGCGTAAATCCAGGTCGCCGGTCCGCAGCACCACGCCGCGAACCTGCGGACGTAGTGTCAGGCCGGCCGCTGAAAACGGCTCCTCTGTGTCGCTGGTACCGTGTGGTCTGCACGCCTCGACCTCTTACGCGTCAAGCGGAACCGATGGGCTATTTGCCCCAGTTCGCAACATCGTCCGCCGTGTTGGACTGCTTATCTTTTCCCATCGACCAGACATCCGGACGATCCTGGCCGTTCTGGTGTGTGCCGGGATAGGCGTATTGAATCGGGTTGCCCCAGGGATCATTGGGAACCTTGCCCTTGTCGAGGTACGGTCCACTCCACTTGTCGTCACCGCCCGGGTTCGCAAGCAGTGCATCGAGTGACGCCGGGAAGGTGCCGTCGTGATGCGCGGCGTAAATGTCGGCCGCCTTTTCGACACCTGCCACGGCGACTTTCGCCGCGTCTTTATTGGCACGGTCCTGAGCGCCCAGAAAGTTGGGCAACACGAGGCCGATGATCACGGCCAGAATGGCCAGCACGATCAGGATTTCCATCAACGTGAAACCCGAACGGCGGCGGGACAACTGCGGACGTGGGCGGACAGTCATTTTCATCGGTCTTCTCCTGTGGTCAAAAATCTCTTGGTTCCCTACGCGCCGGCCCTTGAGCACCGGCAGGCGACCGGTCAACAGGCCGCCGTTACCTTTTCAAGTTTATCCCATGGCCCCCGTCGCCATGAACACCGGCAACAACAGGGCGATCATGATAAACAGAATCACCAACCCCATCACCAGCAGCATGAGAGGTTCGAGCAACTTAACGAACAGATCCAGTTCACGATAGGTGCGCTGTTCCATATTCTCGGCGATATTCAACAGCACCTGCTCGAGATTGTTCGCTTCTTCGCCCACCGAAATCATTTCCACAACTTCGCGGGGGAAATGACCACTCGAGGCCAATGGTCGCGCCAGTGACTTACCGGACGAGATGCTCTCGGCCGCGACGGCGATCGCCTCGCTGAGCACACGATTACCCGTCGCGTCTTTTGCAATTCGCAGCGACTGCAAGATCGGCACACCGTTCTTCAACAAGGTACCCAGAATGCGGCAGAAGCGGGAAATCGCCAGACTGCGAACGATGGGTCCGAGGCCCTTGATCCGCAAGCGCAGGGCATCGATTCGGTGACGGCCTTCTTCGGTCTGCATGAACCGATACAGCCAGATTCCGGCCGCCACACTCCCCGCCAGGATCCAGATGCCATAACGCTGTAGAATATCGCTGCCCGTCAGCAGGATCACCGTGGGGGTGGGCAATTCTCCGCGTTCCGAGAGACGCTCGAACACCGGTGCGAATTTTGGCACCAGAAACACCAGAATGCCGGCGACAATCACCAGACAGGCCGACATCAGAAACACCGGATAGGCCATGGCCCCCATGACCCGATTTTTCAGGGCCTCATGGTGCTCGGTGAATATGGAGATTCGCTTGAGGGCATCCTCCAGGAAGCCCCCTTCTTCTCCGGCCCGCACCATGCTGATTGACAGGTCGCCAAACACCCGGGGATGCTTGCGCATCGCATCAGCCAGTCGCGTTCCGTCGGCGACCTGCTGACGAATATCCTGCAGCACCGCTCCCACCGCGGGGCGCGAGGCCTGCTGCTCCAGGATTTCCAGCGAACGCAGCAGCGGCACACCCGATGACAACAGATCCGCCATTTGCGAATAGATGATCGCCAGGTGCTTGGCCGCAACCCGTTTGCCCACGGCCTGCTGTTGTCGCACCTCGGCTTCCGCCAGCGAAATCCGCGTGGGGAACAGAGATTTCCCGGCCAGCAGGTTCACGACTTCCTGTTCGCTGCCAGCCGTCAACGTACCGGTGACTTCACGGCCGGAATATTCACGAGCGATGTATTGGAAATCGGGCATAACTTAACAGTCAGCTTCCTGACAGAAACAACGGTCAGTGGTATTCGGCTTTCGTGATCCGTGACACTTCATCGGTCGTGGTGATCCCGGCCAGCACCTTGCGCCACCCATCCTGGCGCAGCGTCGTCAAGCCATTCCGCAGTCCGTAGGAATGGATCTGCACGGCACTGGCCCGTTCGACACACAACTGACGCACGCCTTCGTCGGTTCGCAGCAATTCGAAAATGCCCTGCCGGCCTTTGTAGCCCGAATCGCGGCACTGGCGACACCCCGCCGGACGAAACAGTTTTTCAGGCAACGGCCTGGGAAAATCGGCGGGGACATCATCGTCCGTCGGCCGAAACGGGGCTTTGCAATGCGGACACAACACCCGCACCAGTCGCTGGGCCAGCACGCCTTCGACGGTACTGGCCACCAGGTACGGCTCAACCCCCATGTCAACCAGACGCGTGAAGGCGCCAGACGCATCATTCGTGTGCAGCGTGCTGAACACCAAGTGCCCGGTCAGCGAGGCCTGAATGGCACTGTTCGCGGTTTCGCCGTCACGAATTTCGCCGATCAGAATGACGTCGGGGTCGTGTCGCAAAATACTTCGCAAGCCGGCGGCAAAGGTCAGACCGATTTTGGAGTGCACCTGAATCTGGCTGATCCCCGGCGTCTGATATTCGACAGGATCTTCGACGGTGATGATCTTCACCGAAGGGCTCTTGATTTCATTGAGCGCGCTGTAAAGGGTCGTCGTTTTACCACTGCCTGTAGGACCGGTCACCAGGACAATGCCGTGGGGCAGGTCGAGCAATTCTCGAAACGTCTTCGCCATCTCGTCGGAAAATCCGACATTCTTCAGGTCGAAAACCATGCGTCCCTTGTCGAGGATACGCAGCACGACCCCTTCCCCATGCATCATGGGAATGATCGACATACGCACATCAATTTCGCGGCCGTGAATCCGGAGCTTGATACGACCGTCCTGCGGCAGGCGTTTCTCGGCGATGTTCAACTTGGCCATGATCTTCAGTCGGCTGATGATGGCCGCCTGAAAGAAATTGACTTCCTGAGACAACGGCTGCACTCGCAACAGTCCGTCCACGCGAAATCGAACAACCAGAGCGCCATCCTGCGGTTCCAGATGCACGTCGCTCGTATTCTGATTGAGCGCTTCGATCAGCAGTTCGTTCACGAGTTTGACGACCGAAGCCGCCTGGGCCATTTCGGCCAATTCCCCGTCGGCCTCTCCCAGGCCCTCAAGGAGTTCGACATCTTCCTCGGCTCGCTGGGCGACGAGTTCGCCGATCGTGTCGCCACCGACCCCCAACTGCTCTTTAATGTGCCGGGCGATGTCTTCATGCCGGGCGAGCACCGGTTCCAGCCGAAATCCGGAGAGCGAACCAATTTCGTCGAGGGCTTCCAGGTCAAAAGGATCACTGGTCGCAATCACCACGCTGCCATTCCGTCGCGACAGAGGCAGCAGGGTATGCCGAAAGATCTCGCGGGCGGGAAACCGATTCAACAGATCTTTGTCGACCTTGGCATCGGTCAGATCGACGTATTTCATCCCCAGTTCGGTCGCCAGGGCCTGCAGCACCTGATCTTCGGTTGCCAGCCCCATTTCGATCACCTGGTGATCGAGACGCTTGGCACCTGCATTTTGTTTGGCGAGCTGTAGTTGTTCACGGGAAACAACATTTTGCAGCAGAAGAATTTCACCGATGTCCATGAATCCCAGTTATCCTGCATTCTCGTGGGGCGAGTTCTCGCCGATTTTCGACCAGCACGCGGCGCGCATTCCGCCGATCGTTTCCCCCAGCCTGCCGATTCCCACTGATCACGGGGTTTGCGACCAGATCAGCAGTTCGGACCACTGCGGGCGGGCGCGATTGTCTCAGAATTAGAGTTGCATCGTCAACCGCCGAAACGCCGCAAGTAGGCCTGCAAAATCTGCCGGCGCTCGTTCCCGGCTGCGGACACATCGGTCAGCTTAATTGCCCCCTCGTCCGCCACGGCCACCACCGCCAAATCCTTGACCTCCGCGGCCACCGCCGAATCCCTGTCCACCAAACCCTTGGCCACCGAAGCCCTGGCCCCCAAATCCACGACCACCCATACCTTGACCCCCGAAGCCCTGGCCGCCAAAGCCCCCCTGCTGTCCGAAGAACCCGGGAAATCCCATCCCTTGTCCACCAAACCCCTGCCCGCCGAACCCCGGACCGTTTAAGCCCTGACCGCCAAACTGAGATTGGGGACCACGCTGACCACCAGAATTGTTGGTCGGTGCATTCGCCGCGACCGTTGTGGTGCGGACTCCTTCGACCAGGGCCGAGAGAGCCTGTTGCACGACGGCTGAATTGGCCCGCGTTGCCGCGTGCACGCGGGTCGTGGGCTTCAAGGCCTGCATCTCTTCTTCAAATTCCGCAACTCGCTCTTTAATCTCCAGATACATGGATTCGTTCGAATAAATGGCCAGCGAATTCGTCACGGTCATCGCCGAGATGGCCAACTGGGGCCGGCGCTGCTGTTGATTGTTCATCTGCATGGGGTTGAACCCACCCATCTGCCCGCCGATGCCAAACTGGGGCTGTTGCGGCCCCGCACCGCGATTCTGGGTCTGGGCGATTTCGGTCTGATAGACCTCATACAGGGCTTCGGCGACATGCTGGACACGACCATGCCGCAACTTGATGTTGCGCCATCGCGGACCGGCATCTTCGATCAGCTTGATTTTCTCGATTGCCAGGTCGACCGACTCGGCCGGCCCCACCAGGATCAACGCGTTGCGAGAAGGATCGACATCCACCAACAGAATCTCGCTGTTGGCGTTCGCGCTGGAGAGAGTGGAGGGCTCAGGGGTCGTATTTCGCGAACTGCCGAACAGCGAGAACACAGACGTCGTTGTCGAACTCGGTGGCGTCGTGCGGGTCTGCACACCTTCCAACTGCAACATATTTCGCACAGCCGCCGACGTGTCGGACGTCGAATTGGGCACCGTCAATGGGTGCACGACCATTTTCAACTTGGGCGGCGCTTTGGCCAGGAGTTCGATCTGCCGGGCGACACGATTCAGTTCATCTTCATCTTCACAGTAAATGCTGATCTGATCGCCTCGCACTTCAACGATGACTTCTGCCCGGGGACGAGCCGCCGGGGTTTTGCGACCTCGGCGGGGCAGTTCCACCGGCGCTGCTTCGGGCTCCTGTTCGTCGTCGTTTTCTTCAGGGGGAGCGTAGGCCATTAGCCCATCGTCGGACACAGATTCTGCAACGGCGACGTTAGAGGGTGCAGCGGAACCGGCTTTTCCGACCCCTGGTTTCTCCGGTGCCTTTTCTGGTACCGGTGTGGCACGACCGGGCTGCGAATCGTCAGGAGTTTCGCGACGAATCCCTCCGGGGATGACCGACTCCGGGTTGATATCCGGCCGCAGACGAATCGTCCGCTGGAAACCACGTCCGCCCCGTTCCGGAGCACCTCCGCCTGTGCGCGGCGAGGCCGGAGTCATTCCCGAGCCTGCACCGGGACGATCAGGATTCGCAGAGCGACTGCCGCCGCTGCGTGAACGCCGTGTTTCGGTCGGCTTGATCACCTGGATCGTCTCAGCATCCTGGTCTGACAACTGTTCTTCGAATTCCGAAATCACATCAACCGCTGTGCGATTTCGGGGCAGAATGGTGCGTTGCCGCGGGTTGGAATCATTGCGTCCCATTTCCCCCATACTGCGCAGCAGCGTCTCGATTTCCTCCAATTGATCGGGTGAACCCCGGACCATCAACCGACGTCCGATATCATCGGCTTCAATTGTGGGAGGCTCGCCACGATTGTTGGTGGCAAACAACTTCTGCAGCGAGGCCGCGGTCTGCGAAGCGGGCAAACGGTTCAGTTCGATCACCGTGACCCGACCAACCCCCATATCGACTTCTTCGATAATCTTGCCGATTTCGCGATGTTCTGACGGAGTCGCAAAAATATTCAAGCGACGTGTTTTCATGTCTTCGTGGACCACGATCCCGGGGACCAGGGTGGCGACCAGATCCGAAACAACGTCGAGATCCGCCGTTTTGATGGTGTAGGGCACGAGTTTCGGGTCGCGCGGTCCGCGGTTGGCCGATCGTTCAGCAGCTTCCTGTTTCACATCGATGGCTTTGACGGCCTCTTCGACCAGTCGCAGTTCTTCGACGGGGGCGATCACCAGCAGGTGATTGGTGCGTGTATTGGCAGCCAATTGGATCTTGAAGGTGCTCGAATCGTCGGACTGTCCGCCTTGATCACCGCCACGGTTACGACCACGGCCACCACGACCGCCTCCGTCGCCACCACCGCCACTATCGCCGCCGCCACTCGGAGGACTGCCGCCCCCCATCATTCCGGGGATTCCACCACCGCCGAACGGAAAGCCACCGCCGCCGCCCCGACCACCAAAGATCATGGAGCGAAAATCGGGAGCGGCATTCTGCCGGTTGTTCTGCGGGGTGGTTTTTCCCGCTGCGGCTTCCGCCGCGGCTTTGGCCGCAGCGCTGCGGGTCGGCAACCCGAACGCATCCCGCACTTGTCGTTCCGCTTCGGTGGCGGAAATGTTGAGAATTGGAATCGCCTTAAACTTGGTCTGGCCTTTTTCCGCAGTGGTTTCAATGTCGCGGAGAAACTCTTCAATCAGAATCAGGTTGGAGCCAATGTCTGAAACCTTGAGTTGATTACTCTTCACCATGGCTTGCGATTTACCCTGCGGTCCGAGCAAGTCAGTGATTTCTTCCTTGGCGGACTTGGCATCGATGCTCGTGCCCAGGGGAATCAACACGCTGACGTATTCGTTGCGCCCGCGCCGGGTCAATTCTTCAATGCTGACCAGGGGAACCAGATTCGGAGGGGGTGGACTATCGAAATTCCACACCACCAGAAACTGGTCGCGACGAATCAACAGAAAACCGCGTTTTAAGAGGTATCCGTTGATGATGTCGAGCGCCTCAGTCGGCGTGTAACGTTTGTTGTCGGTGTAGGTGAACGTCCCGGGCGGGGTCTCTTCGAGATCGAGCGTCAGGCCGGCTTCTTTGGCAAATAATTCCAGCACCTGCGTCCAGGGGGCTTTGACGAACTTGAAGGACAGCAATTTGGCCGCCGGGCTCTTGGCGTCGCCAGTTCCCGGTTGCCCCGTCGTGAAGTCCGCAATAATCGAAGCGGCATCGGAACCACGAGGACGACGCCAGGGACGCGAGTCGCCGGCGCCCCCGGAAGCAGGGGGACTGCCCGTCGACTTCGACGTCGGCGATTTTTCTTTGTCGCCGTCGTCGTTGTCGGTTCCTTTGTCGGTCGCCGAATCTTTCTTTTCATTTTTTTCGTCGCCAGTCCCGGCCGGCTTCTGACCGTCCTCAGACGATGTATCTGCCTCTTTTTTCGAGGGAGTTTCGGCTGCGGCATCCTGTTCATTTTTGCCGGTGCTTTGGGAATCGCGTGGCTTTTCGCCGACAGGCTTCTGCTCGGTCGCTTGATCGGCATCCGACGCTTTGGGCTTCTTGGCCGAATCGGATTTTTCAACGCCGTCTTGTGGCGACACCGAATCCTGTGCCGCCTGAATGCGAGCCGAACCGGCCCACACACCCATGGCGAGAATCAGGAGCGAGACTGCGAAGTTTCTGATCATTGCAGACTTTCTGTGGACGTCAAATTGGCTCTTGGGGAACCCCAGGCACACAACGGACGATTCAAATCCGATAAACCGTCGCAATTCTGGAA